>NZ_JBHXFJ010000011.1:0-139932 GCF_042722465.1 Streptomyces sp. NPDC127098 | reverse complement strand
TCGGTGGGCTCGTCGTCGTCTCCCGGATCAACGCGCACGTCGGTTACCGTTCCTTTCATGCCGAAGGCGCGAGGACTCTCCTCGTGCCGGTGGTGCAGCCGTTCCGGGCGGGGACGGCCAAATCCAAACGCCCGGAACGGACAACTCTCAGTCGTGGCCCGGCGTGACGAGCCGGAAGGACTCCGTCGCCAGCCGATCGCACGGGTGGGTCGGGCGGAGTTCGGTGTGCTGCAAGGCTCGCGCGGGACACCGCCGTCGGTCTCTGCGGTCACGCCGCACTCGGCCAAGCGGATCACCATCCGCCGGCGGCTCACCGCGGCTCCGCCGAGCGGCGATTCGCCTCAGTCACCAGCGGTCGCAACGACTCGCTCAGGCTGACCGGTTCGATGTCATCCGGCCGTGCCGTCCATTCGCGCCCACCGTCCAACGGGCGCAGCCACACCAGTCCCTGCTCGTATGCCATCACCCGGCCGATGCGGTTGGTCGCGCCGTCCCGTGCCGTCGTTCCCACAACGGGCTCGTGGTCGTCCCGACCCGCTTCTGACATCAGGCCACCTCCTCGGAACCGTCTCTCCTGACCCAGCGTGTCCGACCGGATGCGGAGTGCGCGGCGTCGGTCGAGGCGTCATTGCGGCGACCTGATCGGCGTCATTTCGGTGACATTGCAGGGTGGTTGGGGCTACTGTGCTCTGCTATGGGTGTGACACCGAACACTGCCCTGAGGGCAGTTCGCATGGGGCTCCTCATGAGCCAGGACGACCTGGCGCGCGCGTTGCGGGACGTGGGGGTCCCCGGCGCTTCCAAGCGGTTGGTGCAGCGGTGGGAGGCGGGCACGATCGGCAGTCCTCGGCCGCTGCACGCCAGGGCTCTCGAACGGGTCACCGGGATGCCGATCGAGGCGTTGGGGTTCGCCACTCCCGTTCCGGTCGCGCGGGTTTCGGGCGACGGTCATGGGGGGCACGACGTGACGTCGACTTCGGTCGGGGTGCCGTCGGAGGGCGCTGCCGCGACGCCGCGGTTGGCGGCGAACGCCGGTGCGCGGGGTGCCTACTCGGGGGTCTGGCTGTCCCGTTACGAGTACTTCAGCTCCGGGCGTGACGCCACCTACAAGGGGCTGCACCACGTGGTGCTCCTCCAGCACGGCAATCGCCTGACCGTCCGCAGCCTGCCCGGCTCGTCCGACTCGCCGCTCACGATGGACCTGGAGGTGGACGGTAACGTCGTCACCGGGTCCTGGAACGAGCAGACGGCGTCGGACGGTTACTACCGAGGCGCCCGCTACCACGGCGCCATACAGCTCCTGATCGAGCCGACCGGGCGGCGGATGGTCGGCAAGTGGGTCGGTTTCGGCAAGGAGTTCGACGTGAACACCGGCCCGTGGGAGCTGGTCCTGCGCGACGCGTCGACCTCCAAGGCGACGTTGGAGCAGTACAACCGGCCCGCGGAGCAGGACGGACACGACGGGCGTGGGTGACTGGGTGAGCGCGTCGGTGCCGTATCTCGGCCCGCAAGGGCCGGGTGGTCGCGACGTCTGGGGCGCTGAGACGGCGGCTCGGGGGCGTCGGGGTACGCAGCGGATCCTGCATGCGGGAGAGGCATGGGCGACGGCGGATGTGGCCGCTCTGCTGGGCATGCCGGAGGGGGACGAGGTCGTGGTGCGGCGGCGGATCATGTTCCTCGACGACGAGCCGTGGGAGTTGACCGACACCTACTACCCGGCCCGCATCGCGCGCGGCACCGGCCTGGCCGGGACGGCGAAGATTCGGGGCGGGGCGGTGACCCTGCTCGCCGAGTTGGGGTACGTCGGCGTGCGGGCGCGGGAGGAGGTGGCGGCCCGGATGCCGACCGAGGAGGAGGCGGCGTTGCTTCAGACGGTCCCCGACGAGCCCGTGCTGCGGCTGACCCGCGCGACACTGGACGCGGCCGATGCGCCCATCCAGGCTGACATCATGACCATGCCCGCCCACCGGCAACGTCTGCGCTACGAACTGCGGATCGGATGAACCGTGCCCAGGATCGAGGCGGTGTCTCAGCGACGAGAACCGCCCCATCGAGGTCAGCATCATGGTGAAGGCCGGACATCTCTACGAGCTTCAGTACGAGTTCAGGCCGCCCGGCGAGGCGTGATCGGTCTCGCGGGAGGCGGGTGCGCGCTCTACCTGGAGCGTTCCGGGAGGGACGGGCTCCGCGGTGCCGCGCCGGGCGACGAAGACGAACTCCCTGCCCGGCCGGTCGGGTGCGTCGCGTACGTCCTCGACGACGAAGCCGTGCTCGTGCAGGTCCCGCTCGATCTCCGTACGGTCGCGGAAGCGGAGTGTCGATTCCGAGGTCAGTACGGCCCCGTCCGCGGCGAACACGTGCGTACCGCGGAAGCTCACCAGCGGCAGGCTCACGTCCGTCAGCTCGGCCCAGGTCTCGACGCGGCCGACGCCCGGGATATCCGTGATGCGGTGCGTGGTGTCGCGCGTCCACTCCGCCCACTCCTCCCACACGCGCCGCGCCGGATCGCGCGTCTCGAAGACAAGCCGCCCGCCGGGCCGCAGCGCCTCGTACGCGCCGCGCAGCGTCGTACGCCACGCCGGTGGATCGGTGATCGCCTGGGCGACGTTCCCGGTCATCGTCACCAGGTCGACCCGCAGGGGCGGCAGGTCGCCCGCGTCGCCGTCGAGCCAGCGCACCCGCTCCGCGCCCGGCTTGCCGCGCGCGACGTCGACGGACGCCCGCGCGGGATCGATCCCGGTGACCGTGATCCCGCGCTCGGCGAGCAGCAGCGCGAACACGCCCGTGCCGCATCCGATGTCCAGCACGGACCGCGCGTCGAACTCCTCCACCATCGCGAGATACGCGTCGAGATCGCCGCGGTCCGGATCGAGCGGGTCGTAGAGGGCGGCGAGGCGCGGATGCCCGAAAGCAGCGTCAACCATGGGGGCGAACGTAAGCGGCCCCGAGCCCGCGCGGCCACCGCTTTTTCGAGGTACGGCGCCAAGCGGGCTCGGTGCCCACCCGGTCTCCGGCGACACCGCCGACGCCTGGCTTCAGTCGTCCGAGCCCGTGGCCGTCGGCGGTACCTCGACGACGAAGAAGATGAAGCAGGTCTTGGTCGAAAGGTCATGGAAGTCGTCGGGGAACAGTTCCCGGGCGGCCGGGTCTGGTTGTGGCTCGCTGATGGCGGAGAGCCGGAAGCCGGCGGTGGTGAAGGCATCGGTCATCGCGTGGAACGGCTTGCGCCAGAACCGCATGGGGACGGACTGTCCGTTGAACGTCCAGTCGAGGGAATAGCTGGTGGTTGCGAAGTAGTTGGGCCGGGGATCCTGGACCGTGTAGGCCCCGAAGGGGTGGTCCACCGAAGCGATCAACCGGCCGCCGGGCCTGAGTACTCGCCGCAACTCGGCCAGCGTCGGCCCCCAGTCCTCCAGGTAGTGCAGCACCAGCGACGCGACCACGTCGTCGAACGCGCCGTCGGCGAACGGCAGCCGGTCGCGCAGGTCGGCCAGATGAAGGTCCGCGTCGTCACCGAGCCGTCGCCTGGCCAGCGTCAGCATCCCGGCGCTGGCGTCGATGCCGGTGACGACCGCACCGCGATCGCGTAACGCGGCGGACAGGGGGCCCGAGCCGCAACCGGCGTCCAGGATCCGACGGCCGGCCACGTCTCCGGCGAGGGCCAGCATCGCGGGCCGCTCGTAGTACGCGTTCAGGAGGTTGTTCTCGTTCTCGGCCGAGTACGCCTCGGCGAAGCTGTCGTAGTCATTCGCCTGGCTCTCGGGCACATCGGTCATGCGTTCCATCGCCGCAGCCTAGGCCAGAGGGATCACAGAGCACCGTCCCACTGCCAGCGGGTGCGTCTCGGCAGGCCGGGGAGTGAGGCGCGGCCCGTGCACCACAGCAGGGTGTCGGGCGGGGCGTGCCCGGACGGCGCGTCGGGGAAGAGGCGGTCGACGGCGGCGGAGGCGAGGTCGTCGGGCAGGGGCCACGGCAGGCCGAGGGCGCGGGCGATGTCGTGGGTGTGGAGGGTGAGTTCGGTGATCCCCATGGCGGCGAACCCGCCGGCGTCCGAGTGGCCCCACGGGTGCCAGGCGCGGGCGTCGGGGTCCGTGTCGCGGACCGTGGTGGCGAGGAGGGCGGCGGCGATCCGCAGGCCGTCCAGGCAGTCGGGTACGGGCGCCTCGGGGTCGAGCGTGGCGAAGAGGGTGACGTAGCGGTCGGTGGGCCGGGAGACGAGCAGGCCGGTGTAGCCGACCAGGCCGAGGGCGAGGTGGTCGAGCGTCTCGCGGCAGGTCCAGTCGAGGCCGTGGGCGGGGCGTGACCAGTCCTGGTCGGCTCCGGACAGGAGGGTGTCCAGGGAGAGTTCGGTGGCGGTCGACAGCAGGTCGGCCCATCGCTGTGCGGTCACCTGGCGTCCGCCGGGCGCCGCAGGACCTCGATCACGCTGGCGTAGCTGTCCGAGCCGTGGCCGGCGGCCTTCGCCCGTTCCATGGTCGACTTCAGCAGTTCGGGCAGCGCGTTGTCGACGCCCCGGGCCGCCGCCGCGTGGATGAGGTGGTCGATGGCCGCGAGCTGCACGTCGACGGTGGCGTCGTCGCCCGGGTAGCGGCCGGCGTCCACCTGCGGCGCGTACGTGGTCAGGAACCCGGCGACGGCCCGCAGCCAGCGGAGCGCGACGGGGGTGAAGGCCGTGGCCGGCGTCTGCTCCGCGCCGACCAGCGCGGTGCCGTGCAGCCAGCCGGTCATGGTGGCCCACATCAGGCCGAGCAGCGCGGCGTCGTAGAGGGAGGCGAGGCCCGGATCGGTGCCCAGGTGCAGGGGGTCGCCCAGGGCCGCCAGGGTCGGGCGGTGGGCCTCGAAGACGTCGGGCGAACCGCTGTAGAGGAACATCATCTCCGGGCTGCCGACGCCCGGCGGGGTGGTCATGATCGCGCCGTCGAGGTAGTCGGCGCCGTGGGCCCCGGCCCAGGCCACGGCCTCGTGGGCCTGCTCGGGGGAGCCGGAGGTGAGGTTGGCCAGGGTCCGGCCCGCCAGCGTCTCGGCGACGGGGTCGAGGACGGTGTGCAGCGCGGCGTAGTCCAGCACGCAGGCGATGGTGAGCGGGCTGGCCGCGATCGCCTCCCCGGGGGTCGCGGCCAGCCGGGCGCCCTTGTCGACCAGTGGTCGGGCTTTGGAAGCGGACCGGTTCCACACGGTGGTCGGGTGGCCCCGGTCGAGCAGCGCGGCGGCCAGTGCCGAGCCCATGGAGCCGAGCCCGATGACGGTGACGGCCTGTCGATCAGTGAACATGTCGATAACTCCTCATGTGTCCGCACGCGGCGGTGATCACGTACGGAACACGCTCGCAGCGCGCGGCGGGCGGGAGAAGTGACACGGATGACGGCGGCCACCAAATTCCTGCCATAGCCTTCGGGGCATGAGCGCCGGATCCGTCGCCGTGGTGGTGACCGAGGAGATCGGGGTCCCCTCCTGGGACCTGTACGAACTGAGCATCCCCTGCACCGTCTTCGGGAAGCCGCAGCCCGATCTGGCCGACCCCTGGTACGAGTTGCGGCTGTGCGGTACCGGGGCGGGGGAGAGCGGGGCGGTGGCCGGGCCCGGGCTGACGCTGCGGACCCGGTACGGGCTCGACGACCTCGCCGACGCCGACACGGTCATCGTGCCGTCGGTGCCCGACTCCTGCGTCGAGGAGGGCAGGCCGCTGCCGCCGGAGCTGGTCGCGGCCCTGCGCCGCGCCTACGACGCGGGTGCCCGCATGGTGTCCCTGTGCACCGGCGCCTTCGCGCTCGCCGAGGCGGGGCTGCTCGACGGGCGACGCGCCACCGCCCACTGGATGCACACCGCCCAACTGGCCGAGCGGTACCCGAAGGTGGAGGTCGACGAGTCGGTGCTGTACGTGGACGACGGCGACGTGCTCACCAGCGCCGGGCTGACCGCGGGGCTCGACCTGTGCCTGCACCTGGTGCGTCGCGACCTCGGGGCGCGCGTCGCCAACCAGTTGGCCCGCCGCATGGTGGTGCCGGCCCATCGGCCCGGCGGCCAGGCGCAGTTCGTCGAGCTGTCCGTGCCCGCCAGGGACGACGACGGTCTCGGTCCGGTGCTCGACTGGGCCCGCGCCCACCTGGACCGGCCGCTGACGGTCGAGGACCTGGCGCGGCGGGCCGCGATGAGCCCGCGCACGTTCTACCGGCGGCTCCAGGAGGCCACCGGGACGACGCCCCTGCGCTGGCTTCTCGACCAACGCCTGAGCAGGGCCCGGGAGTTGCTGGAGTCGACGGACCTGCCGATCGAGCGGGTCGGCGAGTTGAGCGGCCTCGGCACGGCCAACAACCTCCGCCACCACTTCCTCAGGCAGCTCGGCGTGTCGCCGGGTGCCTACCGCCGTGCCTTCCCGGCCCGATGACCGTTCAGTCGCGCCAGGTGCCGGTCCAGTCGTAGAGCGGCGCCGTGGTCGCGTACTCCCGGAGGCGGGCGATCCGCTCGCCGTCGAGCCGGGCGATCGTCGCGCCCTCGAAGGTGGCCGCCTCACCCTGCCAGGTGCAGGAGAAGACCCACTCGGCGGTGAGCACCTCGCGGGTCGCCGACTGCCGGGTGATCTCCCAGGCGTCGACCGAGCCACCGGCGGCGAACCAGGCGCGCATCCACTGCTCGACCCGCTGCCGGCCGCGGTAGACCGGTCCGTAGGACTCGACGACCACGCAGTCGTCGGTCAGGGTGGCCAGCACCCCGGCCACGTCGTGGCGCCGCCACGCGTCGATGTAGACGTGCAGTGGGTTCACCGGTGACTCACAGCAGGCCGAGGAGGACCGGGAGCTTGCGCATGTCGTCGAAGACGACCGTGTCGGGCCCGGCGAGCCAGTCGGCGGGGGTGAGGCCGCCGGCGTAGCCGAAGGAGCGCATGCCGGCGGCGCGGGCGGCCTGCACGCCGTACTGGCTGTCCTCGACCACCACGCAGCGGGCGGGGGCGACGCCCATCCGCTCGGCGGCGTGCAGGAAGAGGTCGGGTGCCGGCTTGCCGTGGGCGACCTCGGAGGCGCTGAAGACACGGCCGGCGAAGCGGTCGTAGAGGCCGGTGCGGGTGAGGGTGCGCCGCATCTTGTCGTGGCCGCCGCTGGAGGCGATGCAGTGCGGGATGGTGATCGCGGCCAGCGCCTCGCTGATGCCGGCCACCTCGGTGAGCTCCGCGTCGATGATCTCGGCGAGCCGCAGCCGGTACTGCTCGCCCCAGGTGGCCGCCGCCGACTCGCCGAGGCGTTCGGCGATCTGGGCCTGGACGGCGCGCTCCGAGCGGCCGAGGAAGCGGTCGACGATCTCGCGCTCGGTCAGCGCCCAGCCGAGCTCCGCGCCGAGCTCGACGCAGACGCGCAGCGCGAGGGGTTCGCTGTCGACCAGCACGCCGTCGCAGTCGAAGATGACGAGGTCGATGGGGGAGGCGGGGGGTTCGAGAGGAGCAGCAGCCACCCGGGCAGCGTAACCGAGGGGCGGGTGGGCGGCGCTGGCCCTGCCGGCGTCGCTGGCGCTGGGGCGCTGATCGAGGGCGGACGGTCGGGCTGGCGTCCGCTGGTGTCTGCGGCGATCGTCGTCGCGCTGCTCGCCGGCTCGCGCCGCTGCCGCAGATGGGGTGGTGGCGCTCGGCTCGGCGGTCTCCGGCCGGTTCACCGCCCGGCGGGGCGGCCCGCGCCCCACCCTGCTGATCGGCCTGGTGGTGGGCGGGCTCGGGCTGCTCGGGCAGACGGTGGCCGGCGCCGGCACGTCGTACTGGCTGCTGGTGGTGCCGCTGGTCGCCGCCGGCTTCGGGATGTCGTTCACCATGCCGGCCGCCACCACCGCCGTGACCGAGAGCGCGCCGGAGGAACGGGCGGGGCTCGCCGCCGGGGTGATCAACGCCTCCCGGCAGACCGGCAGCGTGATCGGGGTGGCGCTGCTCGGCGGGCTGCTCGGGGGCGGCCTGGCGTTCGACACCGGGCTGCGGATCGCGCTGACGGTCGCGGGCGGCGCGTTCTTCCTCGGGGCGCTGCTGACCCTGCTGACCGTCGATCGCCGTGCCGCCAGAGGGAGTTAGCGCCGCTCCTTTTCAGCCGCGGGGCCGGCCGGGGTGACGGGCGCCGCATCCCGGGTGACCTGCGCGTTCACCTTAATCGTACTAACGTTCGATGGCTGGTTTATGGTGGACCGGAAACAGTGCTGGGACAGGGGGGCCGGGCGTGACGGGAGGTGCGGATGGGCATGGACGGCGCCGGTTTCGCGCACCTGCACGTCGCGTCCGGGTTCTCCGCGCGCTACGGGGCCTCGCACCCCGAGCGTCTTGCCGAGCGGGCCGGTGAGCGCGGCATGGCCGCGCTGGCGCTGACCGACCGGGACACCGTCGGCGGGGCCGTGCGGTTTGCCAGGGCGTGCGCGGAGGTCGGGGTGCGGCCGCTGTTCGGGGTCGAGCTCGCCGTGGCGCAACCGGCCGGGGAGAGCCCGCGGGAGCGGCGCAGGACGCCGGTGCGCGGCGGGGCGTTCCTGGACGAGTCGGCGCCCCGGGTGGTCTTCCTGGCCAGGGACGGCGCCGCCGGCTGGGCCCGGCTGTGCCGCCTCGTCACCGCCGCGCACGCGGCGGGGCCCGGGGAGCGGCCCGTGCTGCCGTGGGCCGAGACGCACGGCGAGGGGCTGATCGTGCTGCTCGGGCCCGCCACCCCGACCGGCCGGGCGCTGGCCGCCGGCCGGCCCGACCTGGCGGCGCGGCTGCTCGCCCCCTGGCGCGAGGCGTTCGGGGACGACGCGCTGCGCGTCGAGGTCGACGCGGCAGGGCCGCGGCGCGACGCGGCGCGGGCGCTGCGGCTGGCCGCGGAGACCGGCGTGGCGCCCGTGCTGACCAACCGGGTGCGGTACGCCGACCCGGGGCAGGGGCCGGTGGCCGACGTGCTGGACGCCGCCCGTCGGCTGCGCCCCATCGACCCGCGCGGCCCCAGGGACGGCGGCGACGCGTGGCTGCGCGGCCCCGACGAGATGGCCAGGGCCGCCGAGCGGATCGCCGAGGCCGCTGGCTACGGCCCGGCCGCGGCCCGCCGGCTGCTCGAACTCACCGCCGAGACCGCGGCCGCCTGCCGGGTGCACCCGGAACGCGACCTGGGCATCGGCGGCGTCCGCTTCCCCGAGCCGCGCCTGGTCGGCGCCGCCCACCGCACCGCCGACCGGGTGCTGCGCTCCCGCTGCGCCGCCGGCATGGTGGCCCGCCGCTACGACCGCGACCGGGAGCGCTGGGCGCGGCTCGACGAGGAACTGGACACCATCGCCCACCTCGGCTTCGCCTCGTACTTCCTGACCGTCGCGCAGGTCGTCGACGACATCAGGGACCTCGGCATCCGGGTCGCCGCCCGCGGCTCGGGCGCCGGCTCGCTGGTCAACCACCTGCTGGGCATCGCCAACGCCGACCCGGTGGAGCACGGCCTGCTGATGGAACGGTTCCTCTCGCCGCGCCGCGCCGTGCTGCCGGACATCGACGTCGACGTGGAGTCGGCCCGCAGGATCGAGGCGTACCGGGCGATCCTCGACCGCTTCGGCGCGCGGCGGGTCGCCACCGTCGCCATGCCCGAGACCTACCGGGTGCGGCACGCGGTGCGGGACGTGGGCCTGGCGCTCGGCGTCGACCCGGCCGAGGTGGACCGGCTCGCCAAGGCGTTCCCGCACATCAGGGCCAGGGACGCGCGCGCCGCTCTGGCCGAGCTGCCTGAGCTGCGCGACGTGGACGCGGACCGGCACGGACCCCGGTTCTGGGATCTCGTGGAGGCGCTGGACGCGCTGCCGCGCGGCGTCGCGATGCACCCGTGCGGGGTGCTGCTCTCGGACGCCTCGCTGCTGGAGCGCACCCCGGTGGTGCCCACCAGCGGGGAGGGCTTCCCCATGTCGCAGTTCGACAAGGACGACGTGGAGGACCTCGGGCTGCTCAAGCTCGACGTGCTCGGGGTGCGGATGCAGTCGGCGATGGCGCACGCGGTGCGCGAGACGGAGCGGGCCACCGGCGAGCGCGTCGACCTGGACCGGGTGCCGCCGGACGACCACGCGACCTATGAGCTGATCCGCTCGACCGAGACGCTCGGCTGCTTCCAGATCGAGTCGCCTGGACAGCGCGACCTCGTCGGCCGGCTCCAGCCGAGCACCTTCCACGACCTCGTCGTCGACATATCGCTCTTCCGGCCGGGCCCGGTCGCCGCCGACATGGTGCGCCCCTTCGTCGAGGCCAGGCACGGCCGCCGCCCGGTGCGGTACCCGCACCCGGACCTGGAGCCGGTGCTGCGCGAGACCTACGGCGTGGTGGTCTTCCACGAGCAGGTCATCGGGGTCATCTCCCAACTCACCGGCTGCGACCGGGCGATGGCCGACGAGGCCAGGCGGGCGCTGTCCGACCGGGAGCGGCAGCCGCGGGTCCGCGAGTGGTTCGCGGCCGGGGCCGCGGCGCGCGGCTACGCGCCCGACGTCGTCGAACGCACCTGGGAGATCGTCGAGGCCTTCGGCTCCTACGGCTTCTGCAAGGCGCACGCGGTCGCCTTCGCCGTGCCCACCTACCAGTCGGCCTGGCTCAAGGCGCACCATCCGGCGGCCTTCTACGCCGGGCTGCTCGCGCACGACCCGGGCATGTACCCCAAGCGGCTGCTGCTCGCCGACGCGCGCCGGCGTGGGGTGCCGGTGCTGCCGCTGGACGTGAACGCCTCGGACGCCACCTATCGAATCGAACTGGAGTCCGAATCCGGGGTGTGGGGGATCAGGTTGGCCCTCGGCGAGGTGAAGGGCATCACCGAGGAGGAGGCGGAACGGATCGCGGCCGGCCGGCCCTACGCCTCCCTCACCGACCTGTTCCGGCGGGGCGCCCCCTCCCGGCCCGTCGCCGAACGGCTCGCCAGGGTCGGCGCGTTGGACGCCTTCGGCGACAACCGCCGCGACCTGCTGCTGCACATCGCGGAACTGCACCGGCAGCGCCGCGCGGCCGCCGGGGCCGGCGCCGGCGGCCACCAGCTGCCGTTCGGCGACGCCGCGCGCACCCCGCCCGCCGGGCTGCCCGACCTGGACGCGGACGAGCGACTCGGCGCCGAACTCGGCGTGCTCGGCATGGAGACCGCCCGCCACCTGATGGCCGACCACCGGGCACTGCTCGACGAGTTGGGCGCGCTGTCGGCCCGCCGGCTGCGCGACGCGGCGCACGGCGACACGGTGCTGGTCGCCGGGGCCAAGGCGGCCACCCAGACCCCGCCGATCAGGTCGGGGAAGCGGGTGATCTTCGCCACCCTGGACGACGACACCGGCCTGGTCGACCTGGCCTTCTTCGAGGACAGCCACGCCGCCTGCGCGCACACCGTCTTCCACTCCTGGCTGCTGCTGGTGCGCGGCACCGTCCAGCGGCGCGGCCCGCGCACCCTGAGCGTGGTCGGCCAGGCCGCCTGGAACCTGGCCGAACTGGCCGAACTCCGCCGCACCGGCGGCCTGGACGCGGTCGCGGAACGGCTCGCGGCCCCGCCGGAGCGGGACGAGGAGGACGGGGACGAGGACAGCGATGTCGACGAGTCGACAGACGGACCGGAGGGCGTCGCTGAGCGACGGATCGAGTTGTCGACCGGGTACACCCTCCACCCCTGGGCCGACCTCCGCCCGGCGGGCGACTCCGCCAAGGCCGCCGCCCGCAAGCTGTGGCACGCCAGCCCGGGGAGCGCCGGATGACCGGGCCCGTGCTCCACGTCCGCTTCCCCTGCTGCCCGACCGAGCGCTACCCCGCGCTGCTGCGGCTGCTGCACGGCGTCACGCCCGTCGTCCAGGCCCTGCCGCCCGAGGCCGCGTTCGCCGACGTCCGGGGCGCCCGGCGGTACTTCGGCCTGGACGCGGTCCAACTCGCCCGCCTGATCCGGGTGCGGGCGCTCGCCCTGCACGGCGCGGACTGCGCGATCGGCGTCGCCGGCAACCCCCTCCTCGCCCGGCTGGCCGCCGGCCGACTCGGCCACGAGCCCGGCGTGTTCGCCGTGCCCGACACCCCGGACGGGGTCGCGGAGTTCCTCGCCGACCAGCCCGTCGCCGCGCTGCCCGGCGTCGGCCGGACGACCGCGCGCGCCCTGGCCGGGTACGGCCTCGAGACCGCGGGCGAGGTCGCCGCCGCGCCGCCCGCCACCCTCCAGCGCATCCTCGGCGCCTCGACGGCCCGCCGGGTCCGGGAGCTGGCCGGGGGCGTCGACCCGACCCCGGTCACGCCCAGCGCGCCCGCCCGCACCATGACGGCCGAACACCGCTTCGACCACGACGAGTTGGACGCGGGTCGGCGACGCAGGGCGCTGCTCACCCTCGCCGACGAACTCGGCTACCGGCTGCGCGAGTCGGGCCAGACGGCCCGCGCGCTCACCCTCACCGTCCGCTACGCCGACCGGACCGCCACCACCCGGGGCCGCGCGCTGCCGGAACCGACCGCGCACACGCCCGCGTTGGTCGGCGTGGCCTACGCGCTGCACGAGGTGCTCGGGCTCCAGCGGGCCAGGGTCAGGGCGGTCGCGCTGCGGGCCGACGAACTCGGCGACGCGACCGGCGCCACCCGCCAGCTCTCCCTCGACCCGCGCGACGAGCGCCGCCGCCGCGCCGAGGCGGCGGCCGACCGTGCCCGCCGCCGCTTCGGCCCCCGCGCCGTGGGCCCGGCCGGGATCCTGGACGTGGCGTGAGGGGGCGTGTTCTTCTCGTGGAGGCGGCGTGACGGATTCTTCACCGTCGAGCAGGTGGGCAGGGCGGTTACCCGCCCGTAACTTGACGAGTACTCGGCAGTAACCGTGGTCCGGACCGCGTGGTGCCACCCCCCCATGGAATCCAGCGAGGAGACCACACCATGCTGTCCAGGAAAAACGTGTTACGGCGTTGCGCGCGGCTGTGGGCCGGCCTGGCGCTCGCCCTTCCGCTCCTGCTCGCCCCCGGCGCCGCCGGCGCCTCGGCCTCGGCCGCCCCGGCCCCGGCCGGTGGCTGGAACGACGCCGACTGCGTCCCGGCCGCCGCCCACCCCAGGCCCGTCGTGCTGGTCCACGGCACGGGCGCCAACGGCACCGTCAACTGGCTCGGCCTCGCGCCCTACCTGGCCGACCGCGGCTGGTGCGTCTACTCCTTCGACTACGGGATGCTGCCCGGCGTGCCGCTCTTCGGCGGCCTGGGCCCGATGGAGGAGTCGGCCGGCCAGCTCGCGGCGTTCGTCGACGAGGTGCTGGCCGGGACCGGCGCCCGCGAGGTCGACCTCGTCGGCCACTCCCAGGGCGGCGTGCTGCCCCGCTACTACCTCAAGCACCACCCGGGCGCCGCCGACAAGGTGAACGCGCTGGTCGGCATCGCGCCCAACACCAACGGCACCACCCTCGCCGGGCTGACCCGGCTGCTCGACGTCTTCCCCGGTCTCGAGGACGCCATCGCGGCGGGCGCGCCGGCCCTGGCCCAGCAGGTGGCGGGATCCGAGTTCATGACCGAGCTCAACGCCGACGGCTACACCGTGCCCGGCGTGACGTACACGGTGATCGCCACCCGCTACGACGAGATCGTCACCCCCTACCGCTCGCAGTTCATCGACGAGCCCGGGGTGCGGAACGTGCTGCTCCAGGACCTGTGTCCGATCGACCTCTCCGAGCACGCGGCGATCGGCCTGCTGAGCCGGGTGGCCTTCCATGAGACGGCCAACGCGCTCGACCCGGCCGGCGCCGAGCCGACCGACTGCGGCGACCTGCTCGGGTAGCGGCGGAGCCGGGGGAGAGGGGGATTCGGCGAGGATGTCGGTGCCACCGCCTCCCCGGGGGTGGGGGGGATTGAGGGAGGCGGCGGCACCGGTCCTGACATGCCGACACCAGGAACGTTAGCCAGGTCCCGGGGCGTTGTCTGCCCTCTTATGGTCCCGTTAAGGGACGGCTCAGGAGTGGTTAAAGGATCCCCGTGTGAGGACGGGCACGGTTGACATGGTTAGGTATGCCTAACCTAAATTAGCCCGTTGGAGTCGCCGTCACCCACGCCCGTCACGTCTCTCCACCCCGGCGCGAGACCCGCGCAGAGATCCAGCCGCCAAGACAAGGGACACCCCGAGAACCCATGAGCATGCCCGGCCACGCCCCACTCGTGCCCGTGCCCCCGACCCTCCTGGAACCCGATCTGCTGGCCGCCGACCCCGCCGGCCTCGCGGAGGTGGGACGGCTCGTCACCGAGCTGACCAGGGAGGCCGCCGGCGCCCTCCGCCGCCGTACCGGACCGCTCCCGGCCGTCACCCCACGGGAGTTGACCCGCCTGTTGGACGACGAGCTGCCGGAGGGCCCACTCCCCGCCACCGGTCGCGGGCGCGAGGCGGTGCTCGCGCTCGCCCGCTCCTACGCCGCCCACACCGTGGACCTCGCCGACCCGCGCGCCGCCGCCCACCTCCAGCCCCCGGCCCTGAGCGTCGCCGCCGCCGCCGACGTGCTCGCCTCCGTCTTCAACGCCTCCGTCGACACCTGGGACAGCGGCCCCTACGCCGTCGAGATCGAACGCCGGCTCGTCCGCGCGCTCACCGAGCTCGCCGGCTACGGCCCGGGCGCCGACGGCGTGTTGACCCCCGGCGGCACCGCGTCCAACCTGCAGGCCCTGCTGATCGCCAGGGACGCCGCGCTGCGCGCCCACCGCGACATACGCGGCAGCGGCCTGGCCGGGCTCGACGCGCGGCCCGTCGTCTACTGCTCGGAACTCGCCCACTTCTCCGTGGCCCGCGCCTGCGGCGTGCTCGGCCTCGGCGAGGACGCGGTGCGCGCCGTCCCCGTCGACGACGCCCACCGGATGCGGCCCGCCGAGCTCGAACGCGCTCTGCGGCTGCTGGGCCAGAACGAGGTGCCGATCGCGGTCGTCGCCACCGCGGGCACCACCGACTACGGCTCCGTCGACCCGCTGCCCGAACTCGCCGCCATCGCCCACCGGGCCGGCACCCGGCTGCACGTGGACGCGGCCTACGGCGGCGGCGCACTCTTCTCCGACCGGCTCCGCCCGCTGCTCGACGGCATCGAGGCCGCCGACACCATCACCATGGACCTGCACAAGACCGCCTGGCAGCCGGCCGCCGCCAGCGTGCTGCTGGCCCGCGACGCGCGGGACTTCGCCGCCACCACCGGGCTGCGGGTCGGTTACCTCAACCCCGACGACGACGGCGCCGCCGGCTACGACGGGCTGCTCGGCAACTCCATGGCCACCACCCGCAGGGCCGACGCCTTCAAGGTCGCCGCCACCTTCCTGGCCCTCGGCCGCGAGGGCATCGGCGCCATGCTCGACGCCTGCCACGACCTCGCCAGGGACGCGGCCGCCGCCGTCGAGGCCCACCCCAGGCTCGAACTCACCACCCGACCGGCGCTCACCACCGTGGTCTTCCGCTACGTGCCGCGCGCCGGCGGCGTCTCGGACGCGGTCAACGGCGCGCTGCGCCGCCGGCTGCTGGCCGAGGGCTCCGCGCTGATCGGCCGCACCGACGTGAAGGCGGCCGAACCCGGCACCGGCACCGTCCGGTTGAAGCTGACCCTGCTCAACCCCCAGGCCACCGCCGGCGACATCGACGAACTACTCGCCGCGGTGGACGCGGCAGGCCAGGCCGTGGAGGGCCAACTGTGAGCGAAGGCAACACCGAAGCAGCGATACTCGACCTCGCGGCCGTCGGCATCGGTCCCTTCAACCTCTCCCTCGCCGCGCTCGCCGACGAGGTCGACGGGCTCGCCTTCGAGGCGTACGACCAGCGCCCCGCCTACGACTGGCACCCAGGGCTGATGTTCGACTGGGCCTCGCTCCAGGTGGGCTTCCTCGCCGACCTGGTGTCGCTGATCCGGCCCACCAGCCGCTGGTCGTTCCTCAACTACCTGGTCGAGCACGACCGGATGTACCCCTTCTACATCGCCGAGCGCTTCCACGTTCCGCGCCGCGAGTACGCCGACTACTGCGCGTGGGTGGCCGGCCGGCTGCCGTCGTTGCGCTTCGCCACCTCCGTGACGGAGGTGCGCTGGCTCGCCGAGCGCGACCTGTGGGAGCTGACGCTGCGCCACACCGACACCGGCGCGACCACCACCAGGCTGGCCCGCGCCCTCACCCTGGGCGTGGGCACGGAGCCCTACCTGCCGCCCGCGCTGGCGGACGTCGCGGGGGAGCGGGTCTTCCACTCCGGCGAGCACCTGCACCGGGTGGCGGGGTTGACCGAGGCGGGCGTCCGGCACGTCACGGTGGTCGGCTCAGGGCAGTCGGGCGCCGAGGTGTTCCTCGACCTCGTCCGCCGGCAGCGCGAGGCCGGCTGGGCGGTCACCTGGCTCACCCGCTCCTGGGGGTTCGCGCCGCTGGACTACTCGAAGCTGGTCCTCGAATACACCACACCCGCCTACATGCGGTACTTCAACGGGCTCGAACCCGCCGTCCGGGACCGGCTGATCGCCTCCCAGTGGCAGCTGTACAAGGGCATCGACAGCGAGACCATCGACCTGATCCACAACGAGCTCTACGACCACATGCTGGACGGCGACCGCCCCCCTCTCACCCTGCTGCCCGCCACCGCCGTCCGCGCCGCCACGCCGGCGGGCGGCGGGCTGCGGCTCACCACCCACCACGCCGACACCGGCCGCGAGGCCGAGCTCGACACCGAGGCGGTGATCGCCGCCACCGGCTACGCGCCGCGCCGCCCGGAGTTCCTGGTCCCGGTGGAGAAGCTGATCGCCTGGGACGAGCGGGGCCGCTACGACGTCACCGAGGGGCACCGGATCCGCACGGTGCCCGAGGTGGGCGCCGGCCTGTACGTGCAGAACGCCGAACTGCACACGCACGGCGCCGCGGCCCCCGACCTCGGCATCGGGGCCTACCGCGGCGCGTTGATCCTGAACGCGGTCACCGGCCGGGACGTCTTCCGCGTCCCGCGCCGCACCGCGTTCCAGACCTTCGGTCCCGCGGCGGGGTAGGCAGGGCCCGGAAGTCGATCCGGTCGGTGACCGCCACGTCCCGTGGGCGTGGCGGTCACCGACGGGCCGCCTCAGCGGCGGGGCCATCAGGCCACCCGGGTCAGGCGCCGTCGGCCTGGACGAGCCCCGCGGCCCAGCGGATGCCGCCCAGCAGGTGGGCGCGGAACTCCGGCTCGGCGTAGGACTCCGCGGTGTGGCCGCCCCCGGTGTAGAACGACCGGCCTCCCGCGTACTCCTGGCACCAGGCGATGGGGTGGTCGCCGTTCATCGTCCCGCCGCGGTAGCTGGACTCGTCCAGCGCGGCGAGCACGTGGACCCGCTGGCGGGGACTGGTCCGGTAGTTGTACCACTCGTCCGTCCGCTGCCAGGTGGCCGGCAGGTGGGCGGTGGCGGGGTGCCCCCGGTCCTCGACGACCACCCTGGCGGGCTGGATCTCCGGGTGTGAGTGGAAGTAGGCGCCGACCAACTCACCGTAGAAGGGCCAGTCGTACTCGGTGTCGGCGGCGGAGTGGATGCCGACGTAGGCGCCGCCGCCCGCGATGTACGCCTCGAACGCCGCCTGCTGGGCGGCGTCGAGCACGTCACCGGTGGTGGACAGGAAGACGACCACCCGGTACCGGGCTAGGTTCCCTGACGTGAACGCCGTCGCGTCCTCGGTCGCGGTGACCGTGAAGCCGTGCTCCGCGCCCAGTCCCCTGAGCGCGGCGACGCCCTCGTCGATGGAGTCGTGGCGGAAGCCCGCCGTTCTGGAGAACACCAGGACGTCGTAGGGGAGATCGGCGGGGGCCGCGGAACCGCCGGAGGGCGTCACGGCCGGCCGCGCCGCGGCGCCGGAGACCTCCGACGCCGCTGCCACGGCCGGCTGCGCCGCGGCCCCCAGGGCCGCGGCGGCGAGGACGGACCGCCGGGTCGGGTGTGAGGACATGGGGATGCTCCCTTCACTCACGGCGGTCGCCCGCCGCCAGGTCGCCGGTGCCGAACGTGAAGTCGTCGACGTCGAACAGATACCCGCTGCCGGTGGGACCGGTGAAGACCAGGTGGAGCGAGGTGGTCCCGGCGGGCGGGCCGGACAGGGACGTGGTCACGTCCTGGAAGGTGTCCCAGCCGCCGGTGTTCGGCACGTCGACGCTGCCGAGCAGATCACCGGTGGGGGAGCCGGCCCGGACCTCGATGGTGCCGCCGGCACCGCCGGAGGAGATCCGGGCGGTGAACTCGGTGGCGTCGGCCAGCACATAGGGCTCGAACGCGATCCAGTCGCCGTTGTCGACGTAGCCGACGGTCCGGCCCCCGTGGGCATTCGTGTGGCTGGCGATCTCCACCCCGTGCTGGGCGCCGAAGTGCTCGGCCTGGCGCTGGCTGGTCTGGCTGACGTGCTGGTCGTGCGTGGTCAGCCCGCCGGCGTCGGTGTACTCCGCGTCCCAGACGCCGAAGATGTTGGCGTTGGCGTCGTGCTCGCCGTCGGCGTGGGTCTGGAGGGTGCCGGAGCAGCCGGTCGCCGAGGTCTGCGGGTGGCCGTGGCTGTCGTGGCCGACGATGAAGGTCAGCGTGACCTGCGAGCAGTCGATCGCGCCGTCCTCTGGGTCGGTGACGGTGATCTCGTAGGGCACGGCGTCGCCGAAGTCGACGATCTGGCCGTCCGCCGGCAGTTCGATGGTCACGTCGGGGGCCGTGTTGCCGACGGTGATGCGCACCGAGGCGGTGGCGGTCAGGCCGGTCGCGTCCTCGACCGTGAGCGTGGCGGTGTACTCGCCGTTCTGGGTGTAGGTGTGGCTGGGGTCGGCGCCGGTGGCGGAACCGCCGTCGCCGAAGTCCCAGGTGTAGCGGAGGGTGTCGCCGTCGGGGTCGACGCTGCCCTCGGCGGAGAACGCCACGTCCAGCGGTGCCCGGCCCGAGGTCGGATCGGCGGTCGCCTCGGCGATGGGCGCCAGACCGCCCGAGACGTTCTCGATCCGGTACAGGGCGCTGTTCTCGTCACCCGCGTACCAGCCGGTGCCGTAGTCCAGGACGTACAGCGCGCCATCCGGCCCGAAGGCGGCGTCCATGGGCTGGGTGCCGGACCAGGGGATGTCACTGACATCGCCTGGTCCGCCGTCCTCGCGGATGTCGATGTTCTTGATCCAGCGTCGCCCGTACTCCAGGGCGAAGAAGTCGCCGTCGTACTCCTGCGGGAACTTCACCGACGAGTTCAGCTGCGGGTCGTAGTGGTAGACCGGGCCCGCCATGGG
Source organism: Streptomyces sp. NPDC127098 (assembly GCF_042722465.1). NCBI lineage: Bacteria > Bacillati > Actinomycetota > Actinomycetes > Kitasatosporales > Streptomycetaceae > Streptomyces > Streptomyces sp. NPDC127098. Next base: position 120,803 of record NZ_JBHXFJ010000011.1, on the reverse strand, counting down.
GGACTCCGCGCCGTTGCCGAACGCCGGGAACGAGCCGCCGTCGTAGGAGATCCACCCGGGCCGCGCGGGCGGCAGGGTGGTCTGGCCGGTGTTGTTCGGCGAGTCGTTCCTCGGGGCGGAGCAGTCGAAGGTGGCGCCGGAGGCCCCGGTGGCGAAGTCGTAGTCGACGTACGGCCGGTTGTCGCCGACGCAGTACGGCCAGCCGAAGTTGCCCGGCTCCGTCACGCGGGCGAACTCGACCATGCCGCCCGGGCCGCGAGTGGGACTCGAGGTGCCGGCGTCCGGGCCGTAGTCGCCCACGTAGACGGCGCCGGTCTCCCTGTCGACGCTCATCCGGAACGGGTTGCGGAAGCCCATGGCGTAGATCTCCGGCCGGGTGTTCGGCGTGCCCGGCGCGAAGAGGTTGCCCTCGGGGATGTCGTACGAGCCGTCGTCGTTGACCGATATCCGTAGGAGCTTGCCGCGCAGGTCGTTGGTGTTGCCGGCCGAACGCTGCGCGTCGTACGCCGGGTTGCGGTTGCTCCGTTCGTCGATCGGGGTGTAGCCGTCGGAGGCGAACGGATTGGTGTTGTCCCCGGTGGTCAGGTACAGGTTGCCCGTGGCGTCGAAGTCGATGTCACCGCCGGCGTGGCAGCAGATGCCGCGGTCGGTCGGGACGTCGAGGACGGTCACCTCGCTGCCGGTGTCGAGGGTGTGGTCCGCGTTCAGGGTGAACCGCGAGAGCCGGTTGACGCCCTGCCACGCCTCGAAGTCGGCGTCCGAGCCCTGGTTCGGCGCGTCCCCCGGCGGGGTGTCGAGCGCGGGCGAGTAGTAGAGGTAGACGAACCGGTTGGTGGTGAAGTCCGGGTCGACGGCGACGCCTTGGAGGCCCTGTTCGTCGTGCCGGTACACGTTGAGCCGCGCCGCCACGTTGGTGGCGCCCGCGGGGTCGGTGACCCGCAGGGTGCCGTCCCGGGAGGTGTGCAGCACCCAGCGGTCGGGCAGCACGGCCAGGGACATCGGCTCGCCCATCTCGGCGACCCCTCTGGCCAGGGTCACCTGCTGGAACTCCGCCTGCCGCGTGTCACCCGTCCCGGTTGGCGCGGCCGAGGCGGGCGACAGCGCCATGACCACGCCGGCCGTCGAGAGTAACGCGGTGGTCAGGGCGGCGCTGAGCGCGGCTGCTCCGGCCGCGCCCAGGCCGAGGAAGGTACGTCGTCGTACCGGCATCGTGACTCCAGTGTGGGGGTGGTGGGGGTGGGGCGTGGGGGACGCCGCCGCGGTGTGACAGAGGGGCGGCAGGCCTCGCCGGCCGTGTCGGGTCACCTTGTTCATCAGGCGGTGATGCCGCCCAGGACGATGTGGTGTGGGCGGAGATGACGCGTTGTGGCGAACACGGGCGACTCCATGGCGGCTCGGCCGGCAAGGACCACCACGGCGTTCCCGTGTCCTCGGGAGTCCGGCATCCGACCGTGCGTGGGGGTGCCTCACCGGAACAGAACGGTTGGTGCGCGTGCGCGTCATGCCCTGACGTGTGGGGTGGGCAGAGACCGATGCGACGTCCGCGCGTCCGACATGTCGAACGTCGACCGACTCTTCGACGTCTCGGATGATAGGCACCGCAGGGCGCCAGTCAACATACGTCGTACGAATTTTCCTCTGTCGGGCGGCGCCGTCGTCGCGATACAGGCTAAATGGGTGGTTGTGTCCCCATCCCTGAGCGAACGAATTCGCGGTAGTGGGCCGATTCATGAGGCTCTGAAATGGGGCTGCTGAGGTGGCCGCCGGGGCCGTCCCCCCTCAGCCCCTCTCCCGTTCGGGCCAGTCGCCCGTTTGACCTGGCTGGCATTACCGAAACCGGGTGTCCCCGCTCTCGTCTTTTCGGGGATCATCCTCGAATTACGTCGGGTCCATTGACGTCACCGGCGACCGGCCTATCATCCATGCTTGTCTGACGTGTCGACTGTCGCCCGACATGTCGAACGGCTGTGGTGTCACGCCACGCCATCTCGCAACGGTGACGTTCCACCCACGTGGCTTTGGGGCCGGACGGCCGAGGGACCGGGCGTCCGACCAGAGCCCGTGCCTCAACGCAGCCTCCGCACGCTTCACATGAGGAGTCACCATGTCCTTACGACGACGCGCCCTGCTGGGCACGTTCCTCGGTCTTGGCGCCGCCGGCGTGGGCGCGTCCGTGCTCGGCGCCGCGCCGGCACAGGCCGTCAGCAGGCCCCTGGACGCGCCGACCCAGCGCTTCGCCATCGGCGTGCGGGAGTACGCCTGGAGCCGCGGCAACCGCCGGCTGACCACCCGGATCTTCTACCCCGCCACCGGCAACCCCGGCGGCAACCCGGTCGCCAACGCACCCGTCGCCAACGGGGTCTTCCCCATCGTCGAGTTCAGCCACGGCCTCGGCGGCAACCCCGAGAGCTACGCCCCCCTGGTACGCCCGCTGGCCGAGGCGGGCTTCGTCGTCCCCGCGCCGGTCTTCCCCACCACCTCGAGCGGTACCCCGGGCAACATCCAGGACGTCTACAACGGCAACCAGTCCATGGACGTCTCCGAGGTCATCACCCGCACCCTGGCGCTCAACACGACCGCGGGGGACCCGCTCGCCGGGCACCTGGACACGGCCGTCGGCGTCGGCGTCGCCGGACACTCGCTGGGCGGCATGACCACCCACGGCCTGCTCACCGCCTGGCCCGACGAACGGATCGCCGCCGCCGTGCCCTTCGCGTGCGTGGACATGGGCAATCCGTCCAACCGGGTCACGGCCAACGTCCTGTTCGTCCACGGCGACCAGGACCCCATATGCCAGTACTCCTCCGCCCGCCAGGCATACGCCGAACTGCCCGCGCCCAAGGCGTTCCTCACCCACCGCGGCACGGGCCACGACCAGTACATCTGGAGCGGCTACAACCACACCCAGACCATCGCCACCTACCTGGACTGGATGCGCTGGAGCCTCTACGGCGACACCGCCGCCCGCGACCGCCTCCCCGCCGACGCCACCTCCGGCACCACCACGACGACCTGGGAGTCCACCCTCACCCCGCCGCCCGCCGGGGCTGTGGTCAGCCTGCGTTCCCGGGCCAACAACCAGTACGTCTGCGCCGAGAACGGCGGAGCGGGTCAGCTCGTCGCCAACCGTGCCTCCGTCGGCCCCTGGGAGCGGTTCGACCTGATCGACCTCGGCTCCGGGGCCGTGGCCCTGCGCTCGCACGCGAACAACCAGTACGTCTGCGCGGAGAACGCGGGAGCCGAGCCGCTCGTCGCCAACCGCGCCTCCGTCGGCCCCTGGGAGACCTTCCAGCGGGTGAACAACGCGGACGGCTCCGTCAGCCTGCGCGCCCAGATCAACTCCAGGTACGTCAGCGCCCAGGGCGGCGGATCGCAGCCGCTGATCGCGAACGCCACGTCCATCGGCGCCGCGGAGTCGTTCGACCTGGTCACCGGCTGACGTACCGCCACGCCGCCACCGGACCGGCCGGCGGCACGCGGCCGGGGCAGGACCGGATCGGTGCCTCCGGTGCCGCCCCGGAGCGGGTCAGATGCCAATGGTGTGCGCCAGACGGTTCTTGGTCTCCAGGAAGGTGTGCGGGCGCCGGACCGTGGGTGTCGCGGCCCAGTCCTCGGCCGGCTCGTGCAGGCGCACTCGTCTGAGGGTGTCGGTCGCGGCCGCCTGGAGTTCCGGCGCGAGGTTCGCCGGCGCCGGTGGCTCGGAGGGGGGCGTGCCGCAGCGCGCTCAGCCCAGCTGTATCGAGCGCTTGGCCAGGCCACCCCAGAAGCCGTCGATGACGGTGCGCTGGGTGGCCAGGTCGGCCTCGCCCGCGCCGAGCGTCACGAACAGCGGCGCGAAGTGCTCGGTGCGCGGGTGCGCGAGGCGGCCGGCGGGGGCGGCGTGCTCGAAGTCCAGCAGCGCGTCGATGTCCCCGCCGGCCAGCGCCTCCCGGCCCCAGGCGTCGAACTCCCGGGACCAGGTCGGCGCCTGGTCGGGCTCCGTGGTCCAGGTCAGCTCCGACAGGTTGTGCGTGAAGAAGCCGCTGCCCACGATCAGCACGCCCTCGTCCCGCAGCGGCGCGAGCCGGCGGCCGAGCCGCAGCAGCCGCTCCGGGTCGAGGGTGGGCATGGACAGCTGGAGCACCGGCACGTCGGCCTTCGGGTACATCTCGGCCAGCGGCACGTAGGCCCCGTGGTCGAGCCCCCGGTCCGGCGCCTCGTGCACGGGGGTGCCGGGCCCGTCGAGCAGGGCGCGCACGGCGGCCGCGAGCTCCGGGGCGCCAGGCGCCGGGTAGGTGACCCGGTAGTAGCGCTCCGGGAAGCCCCAGAAGTCGTAGACCAGCGGCACCGTGGTGGTGGCGCCGACCGTGACGGGCGCGGCCTCCCAGTGCGCCGAGACGATCAGGATCGCCTTCGGCCGCGGCAGCCCGGCCGACCAGTCGGCCAGCTGGCCGGTCCACAGTGCGTCGTCGGCGAGCGGCGGCGCCCCGTGGCTGAGGTAGACGACGGGCATACGGCCCTCGGTGACGGTCATGGCGGTACCTGCGATTCGTCTCGGGTGGTGCGGTGCGGGTCGGTCAGTCGCGGAAGAACAGCACGATGCCGGCGACGGCGATGCCGAACGCCAGGGCGGCCGCGCCGGTCGCCAGCCGGTGCTCGCGGAGCGCGGCCAGCGGCAGCCGCGGGTCGACGGCGTAGCGGCCCGGGCCGGTGAGCGCGAGCGAGGCGGCGCCGAGGCCGAGCAGCAGCGGGAACTCGATGCCCGCCGGGGCGAAGAACCCGGCGTCCCAGTGGGCGGAGACGATGACGTTCAGCATCGTGCCCACCACGGCGGCGCCGGCCAGCGGGGTGAGGAGGCCGAGTGCCAGGCCGAGGCCGCCCAGGGTCTCGGAGAGACCGGCCACCACGGCCATGGTGCGGCCCGACGGGTAGCCGAGGGACTCGAAGAACATGCCGGTGCCGTCGAGGCCCGAGCCGTCGAACCAGCCGAACAGCTTCTGTACGCCGTGCGCGGCGATGGTCAGGCCGACGGCGAGGCGGAGCACCAGCAGCCCGGTGTCGTGGGCCGGCGCGGCGGCGGCCCGGGCCGGCGCGGGGATCGTCGGCGTGGTCGTCGTCGTGGGGGAGGTCATCGAGCCGTCTCCTGGGATGGGGGTGGGGATCGAGGGTTTGGTTCAAATTCGAACCGGCCATCACCGTAGCAGGGTGATTCCAATTTGAACAACATGCCTATGATGGCGGGCATGAAGGAGATCCGGTGGCTCGACGAGCGGGAGATGGCGGCCTGGACGGCGTTCCTCGAGGCCAGCCACCGCGTCTTCCGCAGCGTGGAGCAGCAGCTCAAGGACGACGCCGGACTCTCCCACCCGCAGTACGAGATCCTGGTCAAGCTCGCCGCGGCGGGGGAGGCGGGGATCCGGATGACCGAGCTCGCGGACTCCCTGATCACCTCGAAGAGCGGCCTCACCTACCAGGTCGGCCAGCTGGAGAAGCGCGGCCTGGTGGCCCGCCGCGCCTGCCCGACGGACGTGCGCGGCGTCACGGCCACCCTCACCGAGGCCGGCCGCACCGCGCTCGCCGAGGCGGCGCCCGGCCATGTGGCCCGCGTCCGCGAGGCGCTGATCGACACCCTCGACCGGGAGGAGCTCGCGACGCTCGCCCGCGCCTTCGCCCGCGTCGGCCACCGGCTTCGCGACTGACCCGCGCCCGGACAGGACCTGGGCCGGCGCTGCGGCAGAATCGGCGGCGTGAACCTCACCATCGACCCGGGCGCGTCCGCCGCGCCGTACGAGCAGCTGCGCGCACAGATCGCCGAGCGGGCCAGGAGCGGGGAGCTGCCCGTCGGGTACCGGCTGCCCACCGTGCGGGCGCTGGCCGGCGAGCTCGGACTCGCCGCCAACACCGTGGCCAAGGCCTACCGGACCCTGGAGGCCGACGGGGTGATCGAGACCAGGGGCCGGCACGGCACGTTCGTGGCCGCGGCCCGGGACGCCGCCACGCGGGAGGCAGCGGCGGCGGCCCGGGCCTATGCGGAGCGGGTCAGCCGGTTGGGCCTTGACCGCGACGCGGCGCTCGGCCAGGTGGCCGAGGCGGTCCGGGCGGTCTACGGCTGATCCGCGGTGTACCCGGCGGAGCCGGCACCGCTGAGCCGGACCGCTGGTGATCCGGGCCGCCAGCCCTGGGCCCCCGTGTACCCGGGAGGGCGGCCCGGATCCGTCATACGCGGGACGCGCCGCCGCCCCAGAGCCAGACCGTGGTGTCGGTGGGCAGCAGCCCGCCGGTGATCCGGTCGCTCGACAGCAGCACGCCCCAGGTGCGGGGCAGCGGGAACGGCTCCTCCGAGAAGTTCACCGCGCACCGCAGCACCGGGGAGCGCTCGAACGACAGGACCCCCTCCGGCGCGTCGAGCCAGCGCAGCGTCCCGCTGTCGAAGCCGGGCTGCTCACTCCGCAGCCGCAGCGCCGCCCGGTACAGCTCCAGCATCGAGCCCGGCGTGCCCGACTGGAACTGCGCGCTGAACTTCTCCCACTCCGCCGGCTGCGGAAGCCACGGCGGCTCGCTGCCGCGCCGCGCGAAGCCGAACGGGCTCTCCGAGCCGGACCACGGCAGCGGCACCCGGGACCCGTCCCGCCCCCGGACCGTGTGCCCCGAGCGACCCCACAGCGGGTCCCTGAGCGCCTCGTCCGGCAGGTCCTCGACCTCCCACAGGCCGAGCTCCTCGCCCTGGTAGAGGTAGGAACTACCCGGCAGCGCCAGCATCAGCAGCGCCGCCGCCCGCGCCCGCCTGGTGCCCAGGTCACGGTCCGAGTGGCCGTGGTCGGTGCGGTAGAGGTCCTGGGTGGTGTCGCGCCGCCCGTACCGTGTGACATGGCGCGTCACGTCATGGTTGGACAACACCCAGGTGGCCGGGGCCCCGACCTCGGCCAGCGAGCTGACGCTGCGGTCGATGACCTCGCGGATCGACTTGAACTCCCACGGCGACTTCAGGAACGCGAAGTTGAAGGCCGTGTGCAGCTCGTCGGAGCCCAGGTAGCGGGCCGCCTGGTCGTCCCGCGAGTTGGCCTCGGCGCAGAACACCCGGTCACCGGCGTAGGACTCGGCGATCTTCCGCCAGGACTGGTAGATCTCGTGCAGCCCCTCCTGGTTCCAGTGCGGGTGTCCGTCCTTCCAGGGACCCTCCTCGAAGACGGCGTCCTCGGGGATGCCGATGTCGGGCAGCGCCGGATCCTTGACGAGGCCGGAGGCGACGTCGATCCGGAAGCCGTCCACGCCCCGGTCGAACCAGAAGCGCAGGATCGACTCGAACTCGGAACGGACGTCCCGGTGGGCCCAGTTGAGATCGGGCTGCTCCGGCGAGAACAGGTGCAGGTACCACTGTCCCGGCGTGCCGTCCGGCTCGGTGACCCTGGTCCAGGCCGAACCGCCGAACCGGCTGCGCCAGTCGTTGGGCGGCTGCGCGCCGTCCGGGCCCCGGCCGTCGCGGAAGTGGTAGCGCTCGCGCTCGGGCGAACCCGGTGCGGCGCCTAACGCCTCGACGAACCAGGGGTGTTGGTCGGAGGTGTGATTGGGCACGAGGTCGAGGACGACGCGGACGCCGAGCGCATGGGCCTCGGCGATCATCTCCTCACCCTCGGCGAGGGTGCCGAACACCGGATCGATCGCCCGGAAGTCGGTCACGTCATAGCCGCCGTCGGCCATCGGTGACGGATACCAGGGAGTGATCCACACGGCGTCGACGCCCAACTCCTTGAGGTACGGCAGACGGGCGCGCAGACCGGCGATGTCGCCGACGCCGTCCCCGTTGCCGTCCGCGAAGCTGCGGATGTAGACCTGATAGATCACGGCGGTGCGCCACCAGGGCACGGCCGAGTTCTCATGAATGCGGGTGCGGGGCACGAATCTTCCATTCCTCTTGCGAGTTGACCCTGGAAAATGCGCGGTTGGAGCGGCTCACCGCGCACTGGTGCGGCTGTGCTGGTCCGGTTCGGGTCCCGGCCGGGGTGAGAGGGGATTTCGAGGACGCGCGACACGAGCCGCGCCGGTGGTGCCCCGGACGACGAGCCGGGTCGGCACCACGACCTGAGTCGGTTCCTCGCTCTCCCCCGACAACGCGTCGAGGATCTGCTGAGCGAGCAACTCGCCCTGGTGGGCAACGGGTTGAGCAATGGTGGTGAGGTTGAGCAGCTCGGCCGTCTCATGGTTGTCGAACCCGATGACCGAGACGTCTTCCGGGGCGCGCAGCCCCATCCGGCCCAGCGTGCGCAGCGCGCCGAACGCCATCTGGTCCGACTCCGCGAAGACGGCGGTGGGCGGATCAGGCAGGCTCAGCAACTGCGCCATGGCCGAGGCGCCTTCGTCGATCGTGAGGTTGCCCGGCGCCTCGAGCTCCGGGTCGTAGGGGATGCCCGCCTGCGCCAGCACCGTGCGGTAGGCGTGCTGGCGCACGATCGGGGTGGTGAACCCCCGCGAGTCGCCGAGGGCACCGGAGATCATGCCGATCCGCCGGTGGCCCAGGTTGATCAGATGCCTGACCGCCGTGCTCGCGCCCTCGGCGTTGTCGATGGAGACGTGCCAACAGCCGGGGATGCGGGTGCCGAGCACGGCTATGGGCACTTCCATCGAGACCAGCGACTCGCGCTCGGCCGCCGACAGCGGCAGGTTGAGCACGATCACCGCGTCGACGCGGCGGCGCAGCGGCATGTGGGCGAAGAACCGTTCATGCACGCGCTCGTCACCGAGGTTGTACAGCAGGATGTCCAGGTCGTTGGCCCGCAGCACCGAGTCGATGCCGGCCACCACCTGACCGTAGAACCAGCGGTTGACGAACGGCAGGATCACGCCCACCGTGCCGGTCCGCCCGGAGGCGAGGGAGGAGGCGTGGGGGGAGACCGCGTAGGACAACTCCTCCGCGGCGCGCAGCACTCGCTCACGGGTCGCCTCCGAGACGTTCGGCAACCCACGCAGGGCACGGGACACGGTGGCGGTGGACACCTCCGCGCGCCGCGCGACGTCGATGATGCTGGCGGCCATAACCCTCCGATCACGGCAGTGAGCCGAACGTACTGCCGATGGAAGGGGTAGTGCAATCGTTTACATGAAAGGATCTTGGGTTTTCGCCGAATTGGGGCCGCTGGCAGTCAAGTTGACAGAAGAGTCGCAGGTGAAAGCCATGAAGGGGCTGATGTAAACGTGTGCATGCAACAAGACAACGGCCTCCCGTTTGGCGCCTTCGGCAAGGCGCCGACCACCAGCTTGGCAAGTCGGGCGCCGACAGTCGCCCGGAACGCCGAAACCCGCGCGTAACACGGCGCCGGCCACACCTATCCTGACGGGGCACGACGGGGAGAGTCTTCCGAGGCCGGGGGGGATACGGGGCATGGGGCGGACACCGGGGGAGAACCCGGCCGCGGCGCGGTTCGCGGAGCGGCTGAGCGAGTTGAAGGAGCGCTCGGGACACAGCTTCGCGGTCCTGGCCAAACGGCTCCACACCAGCACCTCCACGCTGCACCGCTACTGCGCGGGCACCGTGGTGCCGACCGAGTACGCCCCGGTGGAACGCCTCGCGCGCGCCTGCGGGGCGACGAAGGACGAACTGCTGGAACTGCACCGCCTGTGGCTGCGCGCCGACGCGATGCGCCTGCCGGCGCGGCCGGCCACGCCCCGCCTGCCGGGGCCGCCTCGGCAGGCGGGCGCCGGCCGGGTCGACCGAGCCGGAGGCTCGGGGCGAGTCGGCCCCGGCGGGCCTGGGCCCTCGCCGGCCGAGTCAGACGGTTCCTCGACGGCCGCTCGTGGCCGGACCACGCCCCCGCGGCCGGCCGGCCGGTCGACGGAAGTGGGGCGGTCCGGCCCGGGCGGCCCCGGAGCGACCGATCGTTCCGGTGGGCCCGAGGCGGTCGGTTTTCGTCGGGCCGGGAGCCCGCGGGGAGTTGGCCCTGGCGGGTCAGCCGGTGCGCCAGCTGCCGGCGACGACGGTTCGGCCGGAGGCCCGGGGCCGGCCGGCTCTGACGGGCCGTCCGGTCGAGGGGCGGACGCGAGGGGCCTCGGCCCCGGTCAACCCGAACCAGCCGGTTCTCGTCGGGCCGCCGGTGCCGGGGGAGTCGGCCCAGCCGGTTCGCCGGCCGCCGGCGGCGGCGGTGCGGCCGGGGGCCGGCGGCGGGTCAGTTCCCGTGGGCCGTCTGGCCTCGGTCGTCCCGAGACGGCCGGGGCCGGGGAGGGAGTTGGCCCTGGCCGGGCAGCCGGTGCGGCAGCCGCCGGAGGCGACGGCGTGGCCACGGGCCCGTGGCCCGCCGGCCGGCGTGGCCCGCGCCGGCCAGGCGTGCGTGGCGCCGCGCTGGCGCTCGGTGCGGTCGCCGCTCTCGCGGCGCTCGCGCTCGCCGCGCTCACGCTCAGCGCGCTGCGCGACGGCGGCGAGCCGCCCGCGGCGGACGACGCGCCGCCGGAGGTCGTCGCCGAACTCGCGCCGTTGACGTGGGCTACCCGCTCCCACGTGTGGGCCGGCGGCTGCGGGCACCGCTACCTGGTCGACCGTGACCCGGCCGAGGTACCGGCCCCGCCGGTCGCGCAGGACGCGGACCGGTGGGCCGGCGAACTCGACGCCGTGCACGGCGGATCCACCATCGTGGAGACCACCCTTCGAACCGGCGGCCGGGAGGCCGTCGTCGTCGAGGCCGTGCACATCCGCGTCGTCGAGCGGCGCGCGCCGCTCGCGTGGCCGGCGTTCGACATGTCGCTCGGCTGCGGCGGCGCCCTCACCCCGGCCGCGTTCACCGTCGACCTGGACGCCGACCGCCCTGTGGTCCGGCCGCGGGACGGCTACGACGGCGAGGCGGAGGCCGAACTGCCGGCCCCGGAGCCGCCGTTCCTGGTCACCGAGGACGAGCCGCTGGTGCTGCGGGTGGAGGCGACCGCCGTCGACTGCGACTGCGACTGGTATGTCGAGGTGGACTGGGCCAGTGGCGCCGACAGCGGCATGGCGCGGATCGACGACGCCGGTCGCCCGTTCCGCACCAGCGGGGTGACCGGCGCCCCCGGGGACGTCTACGGCTACGAGTACACCGCGAGCCGCTGGGAGCGCGGCTACGGCGGGTGACCTCAGGCCGTGGCGCGGTGCCGGACGCCGTGCACGGCGGCGATGACCGCGGTCGTCGCCGCCGCTATGGAGGCGATCACGAAGCAGGTCACGTAGGCGTCGACGCTCGGCACCTCGGTGCCCGGGATCACGTCGCCGACCAGGATGGCCGCGGTCGCCGCGCTGGCCAGGCTGCCGCCGGCGGTCCGCACCAGCGAGTTGACGCCGCTGGCGATGCCGCTCGACTCCATCGGCACGTGCTGCACGGCGAGGGTGCCGAGCGCCGCGTAGGCGATGCCGAAGCCGACGCCCTGGATCCCGCTGAAGACGAGGAAGTCGCCGACCGAGCCGTGCCGGAGCGCGAGCCACAGGTAGGCGAGGGCGGCGAAGGCCGAGCCGATCGCCAGCGTCCTGGCGGCGCCGAGCTTGGCCTCGAAGCGGCCGGCGAGGGCGGAGAAGAACAGCATGGTGAAGGTGGACGGCAGCATGTAGAGGCCGACGTCGAGCACCGATCCTGACAGGCCGTAGCCGACGGCCTCCTCGGGCGTCTGGATGAAGTTGGACACCAGCTGGAAGGCCGCGAACATCGCGAAGCCGAGCAGCAGCGAGGCCAGGTTGGCCGACAGCGACTTCGGGCCGACCAGCAACCGCAGCCGCACCAGCGGTTCGGCGACCCGTAGCTGCGTCAGGACCCAGACCACGCACAGCACGACCGCCGCCGCGAACAGGCCGAGGATGCGGCCGTCGGTCCAACCCCAGGCGTTGCCCTGGCTGATGCCCAGCAGCAGGCTCACCAGGAAGCCGGCGAGCAGCAGCGCGCCGGGGAGGTCGGGGCGGCCGCCGGTGCGCGAGGCGGACTCGGCGGTGCAGACCACAACGAAGCCGAGGCCGACGGCGCCCATCGCGGCCGAGATCCAGAACACCGGGTGGTGGGTGTCGGTGTTGTCGGCGATCACGCCGGTGACCAGCATGCCGGCGGCGCCGCCCACGCCCATCGTGGCGCTGACCACGCCGATGGCGGTGGTGACCCGCTCGCGCGGGAAGGTGTCCCTGATCATGCCGATGGCCAGCGGGATCACGGCGGCGGCCGCGCCCTGGAGCGCGCGTCCCGCGATCATCACGGCGAGCGAGTCGGAGAGCGCGCAGACCACCGAGCCGGCCACCAGCAGCGCCATGGTCAGCGTGATCATCCGCTTCTTGCCGTACATGTCGCCGAAGCGGGAGAGGAGCGGGGTGGCGACCGCGCCCGCCAGCAGCGTGGCGGTGAAGACCCAGGCCACCGACGTCACGGTGGCGTCGAAGGTCTGCGCCAGCCGGGGCAGCAGCGGCAGCACCAGGGTCTGCTGCAGTGAGACGACGAGGCCGCAGACGGCGAGCGCCAGCATCGTCAGGCCGGGTCGGGTCGTCGTCGCGCGGTCGACGCGATCCGGCGAGGCCGCCGTGATGGTGGTGTCTGTCACAGGGGAGCTCCTGTTTCCTGTTCTTCCACGCTTTACTTAACTCAGGAAAATAGTAGCTTACTTGACTTAGGCAATGAGCTGGTAAAATGAGCCCATGGCCACACCGCAGCAGCCGGACGCCCCCGTCCCGGCCGAAGTGATCGAGATCGAGCGCGAGTTGCATCGCATCGCCTATCTGAGCAGCCGAGCCAGACAGCACGATCGGATGATGGCCCTGGCCGGCGTGCCGCTCGACCGGGCCGCCGTGTCGCTGCTGCGCGCCCTCGCCGACGTCGAGCAGCTGCGGGTGGGGGAGTTGGCCTCCCGGCTCAACGTGGAGGCGCCGCACGTGACCCGTCAGGCCCAGCGCCTGGAGCGGGCCGGCCACGTGGAGCGGGTACCCGATCCGGACGACGGCCGCGCCCAGTTGATCCGCCTCACCCCCGCCGGCCGGGACGCCGTCGACCGGATCCGCGAGACCTCCCGGCGTGGCATGTGGGCCGCCCTGTCCCACTGGGACACGGAGGACCTGCGACGGCTCGCCGACCTCTTCCAGCGCATGGTCGACGACTTTCTCGACTACGCCGCCGCCAACGAGCCCCAGGAGCCCTCACGAGCCGCTGCCGGACATGACGCATGAGCAACGCCGGACGGGCGCCCTCACGCGGGTCGGCGGCACGCCGCCGCCGACCCGCGGAGCCGGCCAGCACGTGCTGGTCGTCGCCCCCGACCCCGGCACCCACGACCTCCTCGCGACCACCATGGAACTCGCCGGCTACCGCGTCGGAACCGCCGGCACCCGCGCCGAGGCCCTGGCCCGGGTCGCCGAGCACCGCTTCGACCTGGTGGTCGTCGACGTCGTCCTGCCGGACGGCACGGACTTCGCCGCCTTCCGCCACCGCGCCCAGGGCCGTCCCCGGGTGCTGCTGCTGACCGCCCACGAGTCGCTCTCCAGCGTCGTCCCCCGGCTCGGCGACGGCGTGGACGACTACGTCACCAAGCCGTTCCGGGTGGCCGAAGTGCTGGCCAGGGCCCACGTGTTACTGCGGCGGGGCGGCCCGACGCGGGCCGAACCGCCACCCGGCTACGCCGACCTGACGCTCGACGACGTCACCTGCCGGGCCCGCCGCGGCGGCCGGGCCCTCGACCTCACCCCCGCCGAGTACCGGTTGCTGCGCTACCTGTTGGCCAACGCCGAACAGGTGATCACCAAGGAACAGATCCGCTACCACGTCTGGGGCGAGTTCCGCGGCGACAACGCCATCGAGAAGCTGGTCTCCCGCCTCCGCCGCAAGGTCAACCAGCACGAACCCGCCCTCATCCACACCCGTCGCGGCTTCGGCTACTGGCTCGGCAGGGCGTGATCCCCGTCACGTCAGCTCGCCGTCAGGCAGTCGGCCGGAAGCCGTCAGCACCGACCGCTTACCTGGGCACCCGGACCACAGGACGAGGCGCCACCAGCCGGCCGGCGCCGACGACGAGCGGGAGGCACCACCGTGAGCGAGTACCCGGGACTGAGGAACGCCGCCGCCGTCGTCACCGGCGGCGGCTCCGGCATCGGCCGGGCCACCGCCCTGCTGCTGGCCGCGTCCGGCGCCCACGTCGTCGTCGCCGACCTCGAAGGACCGGCGGCCGAGCGGGTCCGCGCGGCGATCGAGTCCGCCGGCGGCACCGCCGTCACGGTCGTCGGCGACCTCGGCGACCAGGCCGTCGTCGACGCGGTGATCGCCACCGCCGTCGCGGAGTTCGGCACGCTGGACGTGCTGGTCAACAACGCCGGCGTGATGGACGACCTCGCCGCGACCGCCGACGTCACCGACGAGGCATGGGAGCGGCTGCTCGCCGTCAACCTCACCGCGCCGTTCCGCCTCACCCGCGCCGCCCTGCCCGTCATGCTCGCCCAGGGGCGCGGCGCGATCGTGAACACCGCCTCCGAGGCCGCGCTGCGCGGCAGCGCGGCCGGCACCGCCTACACCGTCTCCAAGTGGGGCATCGCCGGGCTGACCCTGTCCACGGCCGTCATGTACCGCGGCACCGGGATCCGGGTCAACGGCGTGGCCCCCGGCGGCACCCGCACCAACATCAGCGTGACCCCGGGCCCCGGACGCGGCCCCGAGGTGTTCGCCGCGCACGCCGCCGCCGTCGGCCGGGTCGCCGAGCCCGAGGAGGTGGCCGCCGCCATCGTCTTCCTCGCCTCCGACGCGGCCAGCAACGTCAACGGCGTCGTGCTGCCGGTCGACAACGGCTGGTCCGCGGTCTGACCCGCGCCCCCGCACCACACTCACCGACCCCCACGGAGAGGACCGGAATGCCGGTATCCGACACCCGCCTTCCCGACCCCGACGCGCTCGGCTTCGACCCCGAGGCCCTGCGCGCCCGCTACCGCGCCGAGCGCGAGCGCCGCACGGGACCCGACAGCGGCCGCCGGTACCGGCCCGCCGCCGGCGACTTCGGCTACTACGTCGACGACCCCTACACCGCCCCCGCCGCCCCCAGGGAGCCGCTGCTCGACCGGGTGGACGCCGTGGTCGTCGGCGGCGGCTTCGGCGGGCTGCTCGCCGCCGCCCGACTGCGCGAGGCCGGACTCGTCCGCGTCCGGGTGGTCGAGAGGGGCGGCGACTTCGGCGGCACCTGGTACTGGAACCGCTACCCGGGCGTCCACTGCGACATCGAGTCCTATGTGTACATGCCGCTCCTGGAGGAGGTCGGCCACATCCCGAAGTGGCGGTACGCGCCGGGGGAGGAGATCAGGCAGCACGCGCGCGCCATCGGCCGCCACTACGACCTCTACGCGGAAGCCTGCTTCCAGACCGAGGTCACCGGCCTCCGCTGGGACGACACGGAGCGCGAGTGGACCGTGGAGACCGACCGCGGCGACCGGGTCAGGGCCCGCCACGTGGTGCTCTCCGGCGGCCCGTTCGGTCGCCCCAAGCTCCCCGGCATCCCCGGCATCGAGACGTTCACCGGCCACACCTTCCACACCAGTCGCTGGGACTACGCCTACACCGGGGGCGGCCCGGACGGCGGCCTGCACCGGCTGGCCGACAAGCGGGTCGGCGTCATCGGCACCGGCGCCACCGCCGTCCAGTGCGTGCCGCACCTGGCCGAGGCCGCCCACCGGCTCTACGTCTTCCAGCGCACCCCGTCCTCCGTCGACGTCCGCGACAACCGCCCCACCGACCCCGACTGGGCGGCCGCCCTCACCCCGGGCTGGCACCACCGCCGCCGCGAGAACTTCCTCGCCGTGCTCGGCGGCGCCGCCGAGGAGGACCTCGTCGGCGACGGCTGGACCGCGAGCGCCCGGCTGCTCGGCACCCTGATGGGCGGCGTCGACCCCGTGCCCGAACAGGGGCAACTGTCCGCGGAGGAACGCGAACTCGCCGCCGAACTCGCCGACTTCCGCAAGATGAACGAGATCCGCGCCCGGGTCGACCGGCTCGTGCGCGACCCGGCGACGGCCGAGGCGCTCAAGCCCTGGTACCGGTACGCCTGCAAGCGCCCGACCTTCAGCGACAGCTACCTGGAGGCCTTCAACCGGCCGGGCACCACGCTCGTCGACGCCGGGAACCACGGCGTCGAGCGCCTCACCGAGACCGCCGCGGTCGTCGACGGCGTCCCCTACGAGGTCGACTGCGTGATCTTCGCCACCGGCTTCGACCTCACGCTGCCCACCGGCGCCCGCACCGGCTTCCCCGTGCGGGGACGGGACGGCCGCACCCTCGCCGAGCACTGGGGCCGAGGGCCGCGCACCCTGCACGGCTTCTACAGCCACGGCTTCCCCAACCTGTTCCACCTCGGCGCGCTGCAGAACGCCACCTCGGTGAACTTCACCCACCTCCTCGACGAACAGGCCGTCCACATCGCCGAGGTCGTCGCCGCGGCCGCCAAGCGCCCGGGCGCCGTCGTGGAGCCCACCGCCGAGGCGGAGGAGGAATGGGCCGCCACGCTCCGCCAACACGCCCGCGACAACTCGGCGTTCCACGAGCAGTGCACCCCCGGCTACTACAACAACGAGGGCCGGGTCAGGCGCGGCCCGAGCGTGCACGGCTACGGCGCGGGACCCGCCGCCTTCCACCGGTTGATCAGGCGCTGGCGCGCGGAGGGAGGCATCGACGGTGTCCTCGTCGACTGACACCAGGAGCAGCCGCTTCGACCCCACCGGCGCCTGGCGCCCGCGCACCGGCGGGGGTTGGCAGGCCGCGCGCCTCAACCACCCCAACCCGCTGTGGGGTTCCAACGGCGTCGCGTTCGGCCCCGACGGCCGCCTGTACGTCGCCCAGTTCCTCGCGGGCCGGATCAGCGCCCTCGACCCCGCCACCGGCGACGTGGAGAGCGTCGTCGGCCCGGGCAGCCCCGTCCAGGCCCCCGACGACCTGGCGTTCGGCGCGGACGGCGCCATGTACATCGCCGACCTCACCCCGGGCCGCGTCTGGCGGCGCGACCCGGCCGGCACCTACACGCTGGTCACCGACACCGTCGCCCAGCCCAACGGCATCACCTGCGTCGGCGACCGGCTCTTCGTCAACGAGATGCGCGTCCAGGGCCGTCTGGTCGAACTCCTCCCCGACGGCCGCGACCCGGTGGTGCTCGCCGACGACCTCGCCTTCGGCAACGCCATGCAGCGCGGCCCCGACGGCCGGCTCTACTACCCGCACATGCTCACCGGCCAGGTGTGGCGGGTGCATCCCGACGGCGGCCCGCCCGAACTGTTCGCCGACCGGGTGGACGAACCGGTCGCGGTCCGGTTCGACCGGGGAGGCACGCTGGTGGTCCTCTCGCGCGGTCCGGCCGGCGTGCTCACCAGGATCGACCCCGACGGCGGGCGGCGCACCACGCTGGCCACCGGCGTCACCGGGCTCGACAACGCCGCCTTCGACGCCGAGAACCGGATGTTCGTCTCCAGCTACGCCAGCGGCGGCCTCACCGAGGTGCGCCCCGACGGCCGCATCAGGGAGGTCGTGCCACGCGGCCTCAACGGCCCGTTCGGGATCACCGTGGACCTCGGCGGCCGGGTGCACGCCGCCGACCACTTCAGCCTCACCAGCGCTCCGCTGCCCGACCCGGGAGCGCCGGCCGAACCCCAACCCGTCTGGTCGGACGAGGCGTTGACCCGTCGCCTGATCATCTTCGCACACGGCGTGACCGCCGAAGGCGGCCTGCTGCACGTCACCACCAGGCTCGGCGAGGTGCACACCCACGACCCGGCCGCCGACACCACCCGGGTGCGGGCCACCGGACTGCGGGAGCCGGTCGGCATCGTCGCCGCGCCCGACGGCACGCTGCTGGTCGCCGAGGCGGGCGCCGGCCGGGTGGTCAGGATCCACGAGGGCGGCGGGGTCACCGTGCTCGCCGAAGGGCTCGAACACCCCGTGGACGTGGCCCTGGACGCGGCCGGGCGCTGCCTGGTCAGCGACGACAGGACCGGCGCCGTGCTGCGGCTCGACGGGGACGGCGCGGCCACCACCGTGGCGGACGGCCTCGGCGCCCCGCAGGGCCTGGTCGTCGACGGCGACGCGCTGTACACCGTGGAGACCGCGCACCGCAGGCTGACGGCGATCTCGCTGACCACGGGGGAGCGGCGGGTCGTCGCCGAGCGGCTGCCGGTCGGCGAGCCGCCCGGCGCCCGCCGCGCCGAGCCGGCGGGCCCGCCGGGCGTGGTGGCGCCGCCGCCCCTCTTCGCCGGGCTCGCGCTCGCGCCCGACGGCTCGCTGCTGCTGTCGGCCAACGGCGAGGGCACCGTGCTCCGGCTCCACCGGTCGGATGACTGCGCCGACTGAGTGACTGCGCCGATCGGGTTAGCTGCGCCGATCGGGTTAGCTGCGTCGATCGGGTTAAAAGTGGTGGCGTGCCCGCCGTTCGCTCACCAGTCTTGACCGGTGACCAACGACTCGCACGCCCCGTTCGCCGACCCGCACTACGCCGCCTGCTACGACGCCTTCTTCCCCTGGAAGGAGCGGGAGGACTTCCACTTCTACCTGCCGCGCGTCATGGCGGCCGGCTCCGTGCTCGACCTCGGCTGCGGCACCGGGATGCTGCTGCACCACGCCCGCGAGGCCGGCCACACCGGCCGACTGGTGGGCCTCGACCCGGCCGAGGGCATGTTGGCGCGCGCCAGGCGGCGCGCCGACGTGGAGTGGATCAGGGGCGACCTGCGCTCCGTCTCCCTCGACGGCCGCTTCGACCTCGTGGTGATGGCCGGCCACGCCTTCCAGGAGCTGGTGACCGACGAGGAGCTGCGGGACACCCTGGCCGCGGTGCGCGCCGTCCTCGCCGAGGACGGCGCGTTCGGTTTCGAGACCCGCAACCCGGCGGTGCGCGGCTGGGAGAACTGGGGCCTGGAGTACGGCCTGGCGATCCAGGACCCGGCCGGCTCGGGCGGCGTGGTGCGGATGACCATCGAGGGCCGCCCCGAGGCCCGCGGGGACGTCGTCCACACCACCACCCGCATGACCGGCCCCGCCTGGCCCGACGGCCTGGTCACCCGGGGCACGCTGCGCTTCCTGGACGCCGACGGGCTCGACGCCGCGCTGGCCGAGGCGGGCCTGGAAGTGGCCGAGCGGTACGGCGACTTCGACGGTTCGCCGCTCACCCCGGCGAGCCACGAGATCGTCACGATCGCGCGGCCGGCGTGACGCGCACGGGTTTCCGAGGGAACGGATGTCTTGTCGTGTTCGTCAACCCCGTTGCGGGGAAAGGTGAAACGAGGGACCGGGATACCCATGCGCACTTGTGGGGCGTTAGGGTTACCCTGCCCGGACCGGGTGCCGTTGTACGGGTGGGAGAGTCATGGAGCGGATAACAGTGCGGAGCAGGCCGCCTCGAGTGCCTGCCATCAACTGCGGGAGCGGCGCCAGCAGCGCCCGCCTCGATCGCCACTTGAGCGTGCTCTCCGGCCCTGCCGTGTCCTCGCGGGAGGCCGAGGAAGCCACCACGCTGATGCGGGAGTTGACCAAGCGCGACGAGCGCGCCGCGCACACCAGCAAGGGGGCGCGCGTCTCGCTGTTCGCCCCACTGCGGCGGCTGCGGCGCACGCTCTTCGGCGGCCGCGGCTGATCCCCTGAAGCCCCCGACCACCCGGCCGGGGGCCTTCAGCCGTCGGCCGGGGGGAGTTCGGGGGGCGCGTCGCCCGGTACCGCGTCCAACGTCCCGGAGTCCAGCGTCCCGGAGTCCACGGTCACGGCGTCCTTCGGCACGGCGTCCACCGTCACGGCGAACGAGAACCGGTCCCCCCGGTAGTGGATCCGCGCCACGTCGACGACGCGCCCGCACTCGTCGAACACCACCCCCGTGATGTGCAGGATCGGGCTCAGCAGCGGCACCGCGAGCAGTCGGGCGGTCTCCGGATCGGCGAGCCTCGCCTGCACGGTGTTGGTGATCCGGCCGACCGCCACCCCGGCCACGTCCCGCAGCACCCGCGTCATCGGCCACCGCGCCAGCGCGGCCGGGGCGACGCGGGCCGCCACCTCGGGCCGCAGCAGGTTCTCCACCCAGTTCACCGGCTCGCCGCTCGCCCGCTCCCGGCGCAGCCGGCGGAACCGCACCACCTCGGCGAGGTCGGGGAAGTGCCCGACCAGCTCCGCGGGCACCGGCACCGGGCCGTGGTCGAGCAGCGTCGTCGTCTCGCCCGACTGCTGCGCCACGATCGCGTCGAGCGTGCCCAGCAGCCGCACCGGCGCGGCAGGCCCGGCCGCCGGCTCGATGAAGGTGCCGCGCCGCCGGTGCCGGCTGATCAGCCCCTCCCGCTCCAGCTCCTTGAGCGCCTGGCGCATCGTCAGCACGCTCACCCCGTAGTGCCCGGCCAGCTGCTCCTCGGTGGGCAGCCGCAGCGGTGCCTCCGGGGCCCGGCCGAGTATCGAGGCGCGGAGCGACTGCGTCACCTGGTACCACAGCGGGAGCTTGCGGTTGAGCTCGAGCGGGTCGGGGGCGAAGACGGTCACGGCGGTCGCTCCGGGCATCCGGTCCACGGGAAGGGCTTGACGGCGGCTAGGTCCTGTCCTGTCGATCTTGTCGGATCAGCCCGCGGCGTCAGATGCGGTGCATCGCAAGGCGCCGGATCGCAGCTCATACTTGGCCGTATTCGCGCGATTCGGTAACGCAGCGAGGTGCCGTAGCTGGCGTCGCGGGCCCGGCAAGATCGGCAGGACAGGGCCTAGTGGGGGAAGTGCCGTTCAAGACCCTGCCACACGTCGTCGTAGTCGCGCTGGAGATGCTCACAGTCGGCCGCCTGGCCGGTGAGGGTCACCGGCCAGCGGGTCTCGAACATGAAGGCAAGACCGTCGTCGACCTTCTGCGGCACCAACTCGGCTCCGCTGGCCCGCTCGAAGGTCTCCCGGTCGGGTCCGTGGGCGGAGAGCATGTTGTGCAGCGAGCCGCCGCCGGGCACGAAGCCGCGCGCCTTGGCGTCGTAGGCGCCCTCGATCAGGCCCATGTACTCGCTCATCACGTTGCGGTGGAAGTACGGCGGCCTGAAGGTGTCCTCGCCGACCAGCCAGCGCGGCGCGAAGACCACGAAGTCAACGTTGGCCAGGCCCGGTTGGGTCGAGGGCGAGGTCAGCACGGTGAAGATCGACGGGTCCGGGTGGTCGTAGCTGATGGAGCCCAGCACGTTGAACCGCCGCAGGTCGTAGCGGTAGGGCAGGTGGTTGCCGTGCCAGGCCACCACGTCGAGCGGTGAGTGGTCATAGCGGGCCGCCCACAGGTTGCCGCAGAACTTGACGACCACCTCGACCGGCCGGTCGCCGTCGTCGAAGGCGGCGGTGGGGGCCTCGAAGTCCCGTGCCGCCGCAAGGCCGTTGGCGCCGATCGGGCCCAACTCGGGCAGCACGAACGGCCGGCCGTAGTTCTCGCACACGTAGCCGGCCGCCGAGCCGTCCGGCAGCTCGACCCGGAACCGCACCCCGCGCGGGATCAGCGCCACCTGCCCGGGGCCGACCCGCAGCGGACCGAACTCGGTGACCAGCAGCAGGGCCCCGCGCTGCGGCACGATCAGCAGCTCGCCGTCCGCGTTCCCGAACACCCGGTCGACCATGGGGGTGTCGGCGGCGTAGAGGTGGATCGCCATGCCCTCGCGGCGGCGCGCGTCGCCGTTGCCGCCGAGCGTCCACAGGCCGGCGACGAAGTCGGTGCCGGCCGGCGGGCCCGGCAGCGGGTCCCAGCGCAGCCGGTTGGGGTCGGGCGCGGTCTCCTCGAACGGCGCCGCGCGCAGCCCGCCGTTCGCCGTCCTGCGGAACGGCGGGTGGGCCGCCGAGGGCCGGATCCGGTAGAGCCAGGAGCGCCGGTTGTCGGCGCGCGGCTCGGTGAACGCGCTGCCGCTCAGCTGCTCGGCATAGAGCCCGAGCGGCGCGCGCTGCGGCGAGTTGCGCCCCTCGGGGAGCGCGCCGGGCACGGCCTCGCTCCGATGCTGGTTGCCGAAGCCCGTGAGATACCGCTCTCCGCTGCCGCCTGCCACGTTGCCGACCGTGCTCATCCCGCACTCCCGCCGCCGAGCGAACCCACCATTCCTGTGTCCGACCGTAGGAATGGGGGCGCCGCGAAGTCAACGGGCCTGCACGGTCCTGGCCAGCAGTTCCGCCGCTCGGCCGCGGTTACGGTACGGGCGCAGGGCCTGCCGCATCTGCCGCAGGGCGCGCTCCGCGTCCGCCGAGCGCAATCGTTCCTGTGCGTGGACGAAGGACTCCCAGGCCGCGCACGCCTCGTCCAGGTGGCCGGTGCGCAGCAGCAGTTGGCCGAACCTGGCCTGGGTGAGCGCCCGGCCCCTGACGTCGCTCGCCGACCGCTCGCCCGCCGCCCGGCGCAGCGCGGCCAGCGCGCCCGGCAGGTCGCCGAGGGCCTCGAGCACCGCCGAGGTCTGGAAGTGCAGCGCGGCCACCGGATAGGCGTCGAACGGCGCCGCCGCGGCGGTGGCCCGGTCGGCGGCCCGCTCGGCCAGGCGCAGCGCGGCGAGCGCGCCCCTGCGGTCCCCGCCGAGCCCCAGCACCACAGCCAACTGTGCCTGCACGTACGCCTGCTGGGCGGGCGGCGCGTCCCTGACCCCCTCCCTGGCGGCCTCCGCGAGCTGGATCGCGGGCGCCAGGTGGCCGAGCCGCTGGGCCTGCCCGCTCATCGCCCTGAGCACCACGCTCCACGCGGTGCGGTCACCCACCTCGCCGGCCAACTGGTGGGCGAAGGCGTAGTACCGCTGCGCCGCGCCGTGCAGCAGCCCGTCCTCGTACATCCGGGCCATCAGGAAAGCCAGCCGGGAGGCCAGCACGAACAGCTCGCGGCGGGCCCGGCCCGAGCGTCGCTCGGCCAGCAGCGGCGTCACGTCGTCGGCGAGGTAGGCGGCGAGTGCGCTGCGGGCGTGCCGGCCGCCGTGGGTGTCGATGGAGGCGGCGAAGAAGCTCACCGCGTCGTGCAGCGCGGCGGTGCCCTCGCCGCGGGGCGCGGGCGCCGCCGGCCGCTCGGCCGGCGGCGGCCCCGGCACCACCGCCTCGGCCACCCGGTAGGGCCGCTGGTGCAGCGGCCGGCGCCGGCCCGCGTCGCTGTCCGCGCGGCACAGGGTGGTGAAGCCGGTGACCGGGTCGAGGGACGGCGCCTCGCGGACGCCGGCCGAGAACCCGGCGGCCTCGGGGGTGACCGCCCGGCCAAGACGGCGGGACAGCGCCTCGGCGGCCAGGTGCGGGGCGGGATGCCGGGGCTGGGTGCCGGCGAGCCAGTGCGCGACGGAGGTGCGGTCGTAGCGGAGCACGGTGCCGATCTCGCCGCCCAGCGTGTTCACGGCCCTGGCCAGGGCCTCCTGGGTCCAGCCGGCCTCGGTGAGCATGGCCCGCAGCCGGTGGTTGGGGCCGCGCCGGTTCGTCATGGTCCTGTGGTCTCACGTCGCGCGGCGGCCCGACAGGGCGCACGGGGGCATCCGCGTCGACCGAACTGACCCACGATCGCCCGATCGGGTTGCTTTGGGGGGCGTTTGGTCGGCCGTGCGCGAAAGCCGTGTGGCGCGCGTTGACGTTGGTGTCATGAACGACCCCAGCCTGTACGCCGCCGTCCTCGCCCCGGGCGCCTCGGCGCACTCCCGCCCGCCCCAACGGCCACCCCGCACGCCCCCCGCCGCGCCGCCGCCGGCCGGCGGCGGCGCTCAGCCGAGATAGCGGGTCACGGTCTCCGCGACGCAGACCGGCTTCTCGCCGCCCTCCCGCCTGATCGTGGCGGCCAGCGTCGACTGCACGCCGCCCGGCACCCGCTCGACCGCGGCGATCCTGGCGGTGGCCCGCACCCGGGAGCCGGCGGGCAGCGGCGCCGGGAAACGCACCCGGTTCACGCCGTAGTTGAGGGCCAACCGCACCCCCTCGACCCGCAACAGGCCAGGCACCAGCACCGGCAGCAGGGCCAGAGTCAGATAGCCGTGCGCGATGGTCGACCCGAAGGGCCCGGCGGCCGCCCGCTCCCGGTCGGTGTGGATCCACTGGTGGTCGCCGGTCGCCTCGGCGAACAGGTCGATCGCCCGCTGCTCGACGGCCAACCAGCGGCCAGGCCCCAACTCCTCGCCGACGGCGGCCAGTAGGGCATCGGGCGAGGCAAAGATCCGCGGCTCCTCCACCATGCCGGCAGGATACCGAGCCGCCCCGCCGCCTTGTTGACGGTCCATCGTCAAAATGGTGGGATCGGTGGCGCGTCACTCGACGACGCGTGGGGGCTGGCACCGCACCACCGTCCCTCGAACCCGGGAGGTACCATGCACGCCCGCACCCTCCGCCGCGCCGTCCGGGCCCTGGCCTCGGCCGGCCTGGTCACCGCGTTACTCGGCGCCGCCCCCGGCGGACCCGCGCCGCTGTCGGCGCCGGCCGGCATCAGCCAGCTCTCCGCCGGCTGGTCCGTGCCCTGGGGCATGGACTGGCTGCCCGACGGCTCCGCGCTCTACGCCGAGCGTGACACCCACCGCGTAGTCCGCCTCGCTCCGAACGGCACCCGCACCGTGGTCGGCACCGTCCCCAACGTGGTCAGCGGCGGCGAGGGCGGCCTGCTCGGCCTCGC
Source organism: Streptomyces sp. NPDC127098 (assembly GCF_042722465.1). Taxonomy (NCBI): domain Bacteria; kingdom Bacillati; phylum Actinomycetota; class Actinomycetes; order Kitasatosporales; family Streptomycetaceae; genus Streptomyces; species Streptomyces sp. NPDC127098. The sequence continues at coordinate 96,308 of NZ_JBHXFJ010000011.1, read as the reverse complement.
CGTCTCGCCGAACTTCGCCACCGACCGGACCTTCTACGTCTTCCACACCGCCGCGAACGACAACCGCGTCGCCCGCCTCACCTTCGACGGCACCGCGATCGGCGGCTACCAGCCGATCCTCACCGGCATCGCCAGGGCCACCTACCACAACGGCGGCCGCCTCGCCTTCGGCCCCGACGGCTACCTCTACGCCACCACAGGCGACGCCCAGCAGACCGCCCTCGCGCAGAACACCCAGTCGCTCAACGGCAAGATCCTCAGGATCACCACCACCGGCGCCCCGGCCCCCGGCAACCCGTTCGGCAACCACGTCTACTCCCTGGGCCACCGCAACCCCCAGGGCCTCGCCTGGGACGCCGCGGGCCGGCTCTGGGCCGCCGAACTCGGCCAGAACACCTGGGACGAGCTCAACCTCATCCAGCAGGGCGCCAACTACGGCTGGCCCACCTGCGAGGGCACCTGCGGCCGCCCCGGCATGACCGACCCCAGGCGCACCTGGAGCACCGCCGAGGCGTCACCCAGCGGCCTCACCTACGCGGACGGCGCCCTCTACCTGGCCGCCCTGCGCGGCCAACGTCTGTGGCGCATCCCGCTGAACGGCACCGAGGCCGGCACCCCGCAGGCGTACTACCAGAACCAGCTCGGCCGCCTCCGCACCGTCGCCACCGAACCGGGCGGCACCGCGCTGTGGCTGTCCACCAGCAACTCCGACAGCCCGGGCGCCCCCGCCGGGCGGGACGCCGTCCACCGCGTCACCCTCCGCTGAGCGTCAGCGCCACCGCCGCCGCCGTGGCCAGCACGGCCCCGGCGGCGGCCAGCACCGTCCCGCCACCCGCCGCGCCGGGCCGCCGGTCGGTCAGCTCCCCGAGCCGCCGGTGCGCCAGCACCAGGAACCCCACCCACAGCAGCGCGGCCACCGCCACCGCCACCACCGCGACCGGGCGGCCGTCCTCCGCGACCACGAGCGACCGGCCGGCGAGCGCCACCACCAGCGCGAAAGCCAAGGTGGTCCGCCGCCACGCGAGTCGGGTGCGCTCCGGCTGCGCGCCCGGATCCCGCTCCCCGGCCATCAACCGACCGCCACGGCCACGATCACCACCACCGCCGTGACCACGGTCCCCACCGCCAGCAGCGCCGGGAACCGACTCATCGGCAGGTCCTCACCACGCCGCATCGCCCGCTCGGAACGCACCCAGTGGTTCACCGCCCGCACCGCGCACGTCGCCCCGCCGGCCAGCAACAGCACGGCCACCGCCACCCGCGGCCCCCAACCGATGTCCGTCAGGAACTGATCGACGGCGATGCCGCCCGCGAGCAGCGCGAGCGCGGTCCGCAGCCAGGCCAGGAACGTGCGCTCGTTGGCAAGTGAGAACCGGTAGTCCGGCGTCGTCCCCTCCTCCCTGACCCGCCACGGCGCGAACCACAACCGCACCGCCCGCACCATTCGCCCGATCATGCGAAAAGTCTGCCGCATGGTCGTGGCCCCGGGCCGTCCGAGCCCGCCGTGCCTACCGTGGCCACATGGACGTCCGACACCGCCACGCGATCGTCACCGGCGGGTCGAGCGGCATCGGACTCGCCACCGCCGAACTGCTCGCCGCCCACGGCGCCCGCGTCTCCCTGCTCGCCAGGGACCCCGACCGGCTGGCCCGCGCCACCGCCCGGCTGCGCGCCGCCGGCGCGACCGTGGCCGCCCGGCCGGCCGACGTGACCGACGCCCACGGCCTGGCGGCCGCCCTCGACGACCTGGAGTCCGCCCAGGGCCCCTGCGACATCCTGCTGCACTCCGCCGGTGCCGTCGTCCCCGGTCACTTCCTGGACCTGGACGACGCGACCTTCCGGACGATGATGGAGGTCAACTACTTCGGCACCCTCAACGCGATGCGGCGGCTGGTCCCCGGCATGGTGAAACGCGGCCACGGCAGCGTCGTCGCCGTCTCCTCGGCCGCCGCGCTGGTGGGCGTCTTCGGCTACACCGCCTACGGCCCCGCCAAGTGCGCGGTGCGCGGCCTCATGGAGGCGGCCAGGGCCGAACTGGCCCGGCACGGCGTCCACACCGGGCTCGTCCTCCCCCCGGACGTCGACACCCCCCAACTGGCCGAGGAGAACCGCCACAAACCGGCTGAGACCCGAGCCATCGCCGGCACGGTCAAACCCCTCCCACCGGCCCGGGTCGCCCGCGCCATCCTCACCGGCATCCACCGCCGCCGCTTCCTCATCTGCCCCGACCCCACGACCTGGACCCTGGCCCACCTCGGCGGCGCCGTCACCCCGGTCCTGAACCGGCTCTTCGACCACCGAACGGGATCCGCCTGGCGGCGGCAGCGCCCCGAAGGGGAGGCCCGAGGGCTGGCGGGCCCCGCGCCGTAGCCGCGGCTCCGGCGGGCCGGGGGCCGGCACCGGACACCCGTGGCGCCCCCGGCCGGTACCGGTGGTGCCGGCGGGTTCCGCCGGCCCTCCGGCGATGCGACTGCCGGCACGGACGGGTCCGCCCGGCCCTCGCCCCGGGCTCCGTGGGCGGGACCCGAAGGGCGCGTGCCGGTACGCCCCGGCGCCGGGGTCCGGGGCAGAGCCCCGGGAGGTGTGGCGGCCGGCATGGCCGGTGGGCGGCACGGGGCCGCCAGGCCCCGGTGCCCCTTCGGGGCGCTCCCGCCGCCAGGCGGCTTCGCCGCCAGGCTCACCCCGTAGATTGAGCCGCATGGGTTATGACGCGGATGTCATCGTGATCGGGGCCGGTCTCGCCGGGCTTGTGGCCGTGGCCGAGTTGGTGGAGGCGGGGCGGCGGGTCGTCCTGGTCGACCAGGAGCCCGAGGCGTCCCTCGGGGGGCAGGCGCACTGGTCGTTCGGTGGGCTCTTCCTCGTCGACAGCCCGGAGCAGCGTCGGCTGGGCGTCCGCGACAGTCATGAGCTCGCGTGGGCGGACTGGCTCGCCACCGCCGGGTTCGACCGGGACGAGGACCGCTGGCCGCGCCGCTGGGCCGAGGCCTACGTGGACTTCGCCGCCGGCGAGAAGCGGTCCTGGCTGCGGGCGCACGGCATCAGGATCTTCCCCGTCGTCGGCTGGGCCGAGCGCGGCGCCGCCGACGGGGCCGGGCCCGGCAACTCGGTGCCCCGCTTCCACATCACCTGGGGCACGGGACCCGGCGTCCTCGCGCCCTTCGTCCGCCGCCTGCGGGAAGGCGTCGCGCGCGGCCTGGTCGAGACCCGGTTCCGGCACCGCGTCACCGGGCTCGGGAGGACCGCCGGCGTCGTGGACACCGTCACCGGTGAGGTGCTGGTGCCGAGTTCGGCGCCGCGCGGCACCGCCAGTTCGCGGGAGGCCGCCGGCACCTTCGAGCTGCGCGCCCAGGCCGTGATCATCACCTCGGGCGGCATCGGCGGCAACGCCGAACTCGTCCGTGCCAACTGGCCGGAACGGCTCGGCGCCCCGCCCGAGCGGCTGCTCACCGGCGTGCCCGCGCACGTCGACGGCCTGATGCTGGGCGTCGCCGAGCGCGCCGGTGCCCGGCTGATCAACCGGGACCGGATGTGGCACTACACCGAGGGCATCACCAACTGGGACCCGGTCTGGCCCGGGCACGGCATCCGCGTCCTGCCGGGGCCCTCCTCGCTCTGGCTCGACCCCACGGGACGCCGGCTGCCGGCCGGCCACGTGCCGGGCGCCGACACGCTCGGCGCCCTGAAGCACATCACCCGCGCCGGCCACGCCCACACCTGGTTCGTGTTGAACCGCCGGGTGATCGAGAAGGAGTTCGCGCTGTCGGGCTCCGAGCAGAACCCCGACCTCACCGGCAAGCACGTGCTGGAGGTGCTGGGCCGGATACGCGCCGGCGTGCCGGGCCCGGTGCGGGCGTTCCTCGACCGGGGCGCCGACTTCGTCGTCGCGCGGGACGTCGAGGAACTGGCCGCCGGCATGAACCGGGTGGCGGGCGACGAGGCGATCGACGCGGCCGAGCTGCGCCGGACCATCGAGGCGAGGGACCGCGAGATCACCGACCCGGCGGGGGGCGACCCGCAGGCGCTCACCATCCGCCACGCGCGCGGCTTCCGCGGTGAGCGCCTGGCCCGGGTGGTGCCGCCGCACGCGCTGCTCGACCCGAAGGCGGGGCCGCTGATCGCCGCCCGGCTCTCCGTCCTCACCCGCAAGACCCTGGGCGGTCTGGAGACCGACCTGTCGTCCCGGGTGCTGACGGCCGGCGGCGAGCCGCTGCCCGGCGTCTACGCGGCCGGCGAGGCGGCCGGCTTCGGCGGCGGCGGGGTGCACGGCTACCGGTCGCTGGAGGGCACCTTCCTCGGCGGCTGTCTCTTCTCCGGGCGCTCGGCCGGCCGGGCCGCGGCCGGGGCCGTGTAGCCTCGGACCGACATCCGGCTCGACGGCATCCGGACGGCAACAGGACGCATCCAGGGGGAGAGATTGGGCGGCGCCTCGGACCCCGGTGACTCCCTGGACGAGGTGGTCACCGGCATCGGCGAGCGGGTCCGTTCGCTGCGCATCAAGAAGGGCATGACCCTCCTGGAGCTGGCCACCGAGACCGGCCTGAGCGCCTCCATGCTGAGCACCGTGGAGCGCGGCAGGACCAGCCCTTCGCTCGGCACCCTGCACCGGATCGCGGAGGCCCTCGGGGTGCGGATGGCCTCGCTGTTCGTGCGGGACGGCTCGGGCGACTCGCCCGTCTCCCGCCGCGCCGACCAGGTGACCGACCGGACCGCGGGCGGGGCCGTCCGCCGGCTCGCGCTGTTCCGCCGCGACCAGGACGTCGAGGTCTACGTCGACGAGTACCCGGCGGGCGCCAGCCACGCGGTGCGGCCCTCGCACCACCCGGGGCACGAGTTCGGCGTGGTCGTGGCGGGCAGCCTGGAGGTCGAGGTCAACGGCGGCGTCTACGACCTCGCCGAAGGGGACGCCATCCAGTACGCGGCCCAGCAGCCGCACCTCATCCGGAATCCCTCCGACGCGCCCGCGCACGCCGTCTGGGTCAATCTCCGCCGCCTGTAAGGGCGTTGCCCGCCACCCCGGCTTCCACCCAGAACCGGCGGTTCTCCGATGACGCCCGCGCAACCTCCGCGCAACATCGGAGCAACAACCCCATCGTAAAAATATCGCCGCTGGTGAAATTCCCGGTCTGCGAAGGCGCTGCCCATCCCTGTCCCACCAGCGCGTGAACGGAACGGCGGTCAACGGTGGTCAGCGACAACGCGAGCGACAACGCACCCACGCACGGCGTCCTCAGGGTCGGGTTCGAGGACCGGCTGCCCCCGGGCAGGACGACCCTCTTCGGCATACAGCACCTGCTCGCCCTCACCGGAATCTGGATCTTCCCCGCCGCCCTCGGCTCGGCCCTGTCCCTCTCCCAGGGGGACGTGGGCAGGATCGTCCAGGCGTGCTTCCTGCTCACCGGTATCGTCACCGTGCTCCAGTCGGGCCGGATGCTGCGGCTGCCCATCGTCCAGGGGCCCACCGCGGCCTTCCTCGTCGCGCTCATCGCGGCCGGCGGCTCGGAGGGGCTCGGCACCGCGTTCGGCTCCATGATGGTCGCCGGCGTGATCTTCATGGCGCTGACCATCCCCGCCAGGCGGCTCGGCCTGTTCGGCCACATAGCCAGGATCGCCACCTCCCCGCTGGTCTTCGGCACCCTCTTCGTCGTCATCGGTGCCCAACTCGCCGGCATCGGCGTCAGCGGCTGGTTCGGGGCCCCCGGCACCGAGGGGTTCGGCGGCCCCAACTTCGCCGTCGCCTGCGTCACCGTCCTCACCGTGCTGGCCTGCCTGGTCTTCGGCGGGCGCGGCCTGGTCAAGCACGGCGCGATCGTGTGGGGCATCGTCGTCGGCAGCCTCACCGCCGCCGCCACCGGCCTGTGGAGCGTGCCCGACCTGTCGGGCTCCGGGGCCGTCGCGGCGCCCGAGTACCTGCCGTTCGGCTTCGGCGTCTCCTGGCCCGTCGTGCTGCTGATGGTGATGGCCTTCCTCCAGGCCGGCACCGAGGCCATGGGCATGTACAGCCTGGTGGGCGGCTGGGGCGGGCAGCGCATGACCCTGGACCGCACCAACCGCGGCCTGTTCGCCGAGTTCCTCGGCTCCACGGTCGGCGCCGCCTTCGGCGGCATCGGCACCACCTCCTACCCGGAGAACGCGGCCATCGTCCGCGTCACCGGAATCGGCAGCCGGTTCGTCACGATGACGGCCGGCGGGTTCGCCATCGTGCTCGCCTTCGTGCCGCCGGTCGGGCTGTTCATCGCCGGTCTGCCGGGACCGGTGCTCTCGGCCGCCTCCACCGTCCTCTTCGGCATCATCGCGATGAGCGGCGTCCAGCTGCTCTCCACCGTCCGCTGGGACGACCTCAACCTGGCCGTCGCCGCACCGGCGTTCATCATCGCCCTCGGCGTGCAGTTCCTGCCCCCCGAGATCACCGAGTCGCTGCCCGACTCGGCCGCCAGCATCCTCACCAGCCCGATGATGGTCGCCGTCATCCTGCTGCTGGTGCTCCACCTGCTGGTCAACATCCTGCTCCGCCCCGCCCTTGAGCGGCGCGCCGCCACCGCGACCGACGAGGCCACCACCCCGGCCCCGGCCGCCCACTGACCCACCCATCCCGCACACCGAAACCCCGAAGGCAGCCGCATGCCCGCGCACCACCACGTCTACGGCACCCGCCGCCCCCTGCCCGCCACCGGCGAGCTCGCCGACTTCCTCGACCCGACGCACGCCGCCGTCGTCTCCATCGACATGCACGAGGGGCACCTCTCCACGGACCCGGCCTGCCCCTGCCCGGCCCCGCGCGGCCGGGAGATCGTCGAGCCGGTCGACGCCTTCCACCGGGCCGCCAGGGAACGCGGGGTCCCCGTGATCCACGTGCGCTCCGAGGTCCGCGCCTCGGGGGTCGACGACGTCCGCGGCATACCCAGCGCCTGGCGCACCACCTTCCCGCTGCACGTGGGCCCCATCCCGGGCGCCGGCGACCACGCGCTCGCCGGCAGCCGGTGGACCCGCTTCGTGACGGAGGTGGCGCCGGACGACGAGGTGGTGACCGGCAAGAAGCGGCTCTCCGCCTTCTACCCCACCGACCTGGACTTCCTGCTGCGGCAGCTGGGCGTCACGCACCTCGTGCTGGACGGCATCATGGCCGACTGCTGCGTCCTCAACACCGCCTTCGACGCCGCCAACCTGAGCTACCGGGTGACGGTCGCCCGCGACCTGGTGCGCGGCACCGACGCCGCGTTGGAGCAGGCCGCGCTCGACATCGTCTCGCTGCACGTGGGCGTGGTCGCCGACGCCGCCGACGTGCTCGCCGCCTGGGACGGGGCGACGGCGCGCGCCGCCGCGCGATGAGGCCACGCCCCCTGGGCCCCGGGCCGGCCGCACTGGCGGTGACGGGCGCGCTGCTCGCCATCATGGCCCTGTCCACCGCCCCCACCCCCCTCTACCCGGGCTACGCCGCCCGCGACGGCCTCGGCCCGTTCGGCGTCACCGTCGTGTTCAGCGTCTTCGTCGCCGGCGTGCTCGCCGCGCTGCCGACCCTCGGCCGGGCCGGCGACCGGTACGGCCGCCGCCCGGCGCTGCTCGGCGCCGTCGGCTGCGCGCTGGCGGCCGACGCCGTGCTGGCGCTGCCCTGGGGACCGCCCGGCCTGCTTGTCGGCCGGGCGCTGAGCGGCGTCGCGGTCGGCGCGGCGGCCCCGGTGGCCACCGTCTGGATCACCGAGCTGGTCGCCCGCGCCTGGGGCGAGGACGGCCGACGCCGCTGGGCCACGCTGACCCCGGCGCTCAGCCTGGCCGGGCTCAGCCTCGGCCCGCTGCTCGCCGGCTGGCTCGCCGCGACGACCTCCCGGCCGCTCACCACGCCCTACGTCGTGCTCGGCGCGGCACTGGCCGTGCTGCTGGTGCCGCTGGCCCTGGCCCCCGAGACCGGCGCCCCCGCTCACCGGACCGGGCCCGGCGCCTCCCTGCCGCCGCCGGGCGTGCTGCTCGCCGCCTTCGGCGGGTTCTCCGTCACCGGTCTCTTCGGCGCGCTCGCCCCCGAGATGCTGGCCACCATCGACCCGCAGCCGTCCCCGGCAGCCGTGGGCACCGCGGTCTTCGCGGTCTTCGCGGCGGGCGCGGCGGCCCCCGCCGCGCTGCGCCGCGTCCCGCCGGGCCGGCAGATCCGGGCGGGCGCGGTGGCCGTGGCGCTCGGCCTCGCCGGGGTGTGGCTGGCCGTCGCCCTGGGCGCGGTCCCCTGCTTCGTGGCCGGCGGCGTGCTGGCCGGCGCGGGCGGCGGCCTGCTCTTCCGCGGCGCGCTGGCCACGGCGCTCGCCACCGCGCACGCCGCCGGCGCGGTGTTCACCGCCGCCTACAGCGGCCTGGCGGTCCCCGTGCTCGGCATGGGCCTGCTGCTGACGGCCGTCCCCATGACCGCCGCGCTCACCGTCTTCACCGGCTGGACCGTGCTGCTGTTGCCGCTGACCGCGCGGCGCGCGGCGTAGCGCCCGGATCCGGACGCGCCGCGGCCCGGGCCGCGGCGGCGCGCACGCGCGCCGGCCACGGCCCGGGCCGCGAGAGGCTCCGGCCGGCCGGGTCAGTCGGCCAGGACGACCACGTCGCCCGCCTTGCCGTTCCCGTTGCCGTTCCCGTTGGACTGCCCGGGCCCTTCGCCGTTGCCGTTGCCCGGACCGATCCGCAGCTCGAAGTCGCCGTCGTACTTCTGGTGTCCGGCGATCACGGCCATCTCCACGGCCTCGACGCCCTTCTCCTCACGAAGGATCAGCGAGTCCTGCCGCAGGTCGCGCATCAGTGCCACGCAGAGCCCGATCATGACCAGCGTGAACGGCACGGCCGCCAGGATCGTCAGGTTCTGCAGGCCGTCCAACGCCGTCGAACCGCCGCCGCCGATCATCAGCATCACGGCCGCCACGGCGCCGGTCAGCGCGCCCCAGAACACCACCACGAGACGGCCGGGCTCCAGCGTGCCGCGCTGCGACAGGGTGCCCATCACGATGGACGCCGCGTCGGCACCGGACACGAAGAAGATCCCGACCAGGATCATCACCAGCAGCGCGGTGACGCTGGCCAGCGGGTACTCCTGGAGCACCGCGAACAGCTGGCCCTCGGTGGTGGCCTGGCCGGTCAGGCCGGCGCCCTGCTCCTCAAGACGCATCGCCGTGCCACCGAAGATCGCGAACCAGATGAGGCTGACCACGCTCGGCACCAGGATCACGCCGCCGACGAACTGCCGGATGGTCCGGCCCCGGCTGATCCGCGCGATGAACATGCCGACGAACGGCGTCCACGAGATCCACCAGGCCCAGTAGAAGACCGTCCAGCCCGACAGCCACTCGGCGACGCCCTCGCCGCCGCTGGCCTCGGTGCGGGCCGCCATGTCCGGCAGGTCACCGATGAAGGAGCCGACCGACGACGGGATCAGGTCGAGCATCAGCACCGTCGGGCCCACCAGGAACAGGAAGACCACCAGCACCAGGGCGAGCACCATGTTGATGTTGGACAGCCACTGGATGCCCTTGGCCACGCCGGACACCGCCGACAGCACGAAGGCGACGGTCAGGCCGGCGATCACCAGCACCAGCAGCCCGGTGCCGACATCGCTCATCCAGCCCAGCTCCTCGACGCCGCTGCCGATCTGCAGCGCGCCCAGGCCGAGCGAGGCGGCCGAGCCGAACAGCGTGGCGATGATCGCGAGGATGTCGATGACCCGACCCCACGAGCCGTTGGCCCGCTTCTCGCCGATCAGCGGGGTGAACACCGCGCTGATCGTCTGCCGCCGGCCGCGCCGGTAGACGCTGTAGGCGATGGCCATGCCGACCACCGCGTAGATCGCCCACGGGTGCAGCGTCCAGTGGAAGAGGGTGGTGGACATCGCCGTGGTCATCCGCTCACCGTCGTCGGCCGGCGAGGTGCCGGGCGGCGGGGTGCCGAAGTGCGCCAGGGGCTCGCTCACGCCCCAGAACATCAGGCCGATGCCCATGCCGGCGCTGAACATCATGGCGACCCAGGAGATCGTCCTGAACTCGGGCTTCTCGCCCTCCTTGCCCAGGGTGATCCGCCCGTACCGACTCATCGCCAGCCAGAGCGCGAACACCACGAACCCGGAGGCCGCGAGCACGAAGCCCCAGCCCGCGTTGTGGATGATCTTGCCGAGCGCGTCGGAGGACGCCTCGGCGAGGGAGTCCGAGGACACCGCGCCCCAGACGACGAAGGCCAGCGTCAGCACGGCGGAGACGCCGAACACCACCGGATCCGTCCGTGGTTTCGTCAGCGACAGCCGAGGAGGCCTGTCCTTAGCCGTCACCGAACCGTGTTTATCGCTTGGCACGCCGTACCTTTCCTTCCCACCCGGTCTCGTAGCTGGGATCAGCCGCTGTACCTGTACCGGGCAACAATCTGCATGCGCGAGCGGCTACCCGAATTCGCTCCAACCATGCCACGCGATGAAAACGCGTTGACCTGCGGAAATCGCTCTTCGTTAACCTCTTGTCACTCTCTGGTGGGGTGAGCGGCGGCGAAAAATCTCACAACCTTTATGCGGTTCTTACGCTGGATCGCCCGCTCGTCGACGCAACGTGACCATCCGCCGTAGTCATCCGGTCACGGAAACAGTCGAGTTCCAGCCATTGAACGAAACCCGTGGATTCCCTACGATCACGCACCTGTCGATCTTGAGCACGACCGAGCGGAGCCCCGGTGTCGTCCCCTCTCCCCACGGCCGCTCGGCTGGCCGATCTGCCCGCCGAACCGCTGATCACGCACGAGTACGAGCGGAACCGCCCGGCCGTCCTCGCCGCGCAGCGCGAGCGCCACGGCGCCGTCGCCCCCGTCGACCTGCTGGGTCAGCCGGTCTGGCTGGTTCTGGACCACACGGAGGCCATGCGCGTCCTGACCGACGAGGCGCACTGGAAGAAGGCCCCCGCCCACTGGCGTGCCTACCGGGAGGGCGCCGTCCCCCGGGACTGGCCGCTGCGGTTCGTCGTGGACAGCGAGATGGTGACCTTCTTCGACGACGAACGTCACGCGGCCGCCCGGGCCGCCATCGACGCCGCCATCGCCCCCTACCAGGGGGAGGGAGCCGAGGCCGGACGGTTGCGCGAGCTGATCACGGCCCACGCCGACCAGCTCATCAGCTTCCTCAGCGCGGGCGGCGGCGGACGGGGCATGGCCGACCTCTGCGGCCAGTACGCGCGCCCGCTGCCGCTCATGGTCGCCAACCACCTGCTCGGTCTCCCGGACGCCGAGGGAGACGACGTGCTGATGGACGTCTGGCGGGTCCTGGACGCCGGCCCCGAGGCGCCGATGGCCGTGCACCGCCTCCTGGCCGACCTGCGCGAGCTGGTCGAGGAGAAGCGACGCCACCCCGGCGACGACATCCCGTCCCGGCTGCTCGCCCACGCCCCCGACGCGAGCACCGACGAACACGCCCTCCACCTCAACATGATCCTGGTGACCACGGCCGAGTCCACCGGCGCGCTGCTCGCCGGCAGCCTGGTCCACGCGCTCGCCACGGACACCCTCGACGAGGTCGACCCGCGCGAGCTGATCGAGCGCACCGCCGTCGCCAACCCGCCCATGCAGAACCTGTCGCTGCGCTTCGCGGCGGCGGACACCCCCCTCGGCGGCGTCACCGTCGCCGCCGGCGACCCCGTGATGGTCTCCCCGGCCGCCGCCCACGCCTGCCCGCACTTCACCGGGACCGACGACGCCCCCCACCTCGCCTTCGGCGCGGGACCCCACGCCTGCCCGGCCCGCCCACTGGCCGAGACGATCGTCACCATCGGCATCGAACGGGTCCGCGAACGCTTCGGAGAGCTCAGGCTGGCCCTGCCGCCCGACCAACTCCCATGGCGCTTCACCCCGTTGGTGACCGGCCTGCGGTCCCTCCCGGTCCGCTACGACGTGGCTGCGCCGGCTGCGCAGCCGGCGCCGGCGGCGGCCGAGCCGCAGCCGGCTCCGCCGGAACGCCGCTCCGCGTTCTGGCGGCTGCTGGCCACGCTGCGAGGCGGTCGTTAGTGCCTTCCTCTGACGAGACGATCGGCTGCGGCGTCATGGGTTTGCTCGTTACCCCACAGCGCGGCCGATGAGTTTGTGGCTCCCAGCCGGTCAAAGCTCGTGACCCCTTGGGAAAGGACACCGCCATGTCGGAGCTTCTCGTCGACTTCATCACCTCCCTCGACGGCTACGCGTCGGGAGAGGGGTGGCCCGGGTTCTGGGGCCTCGAGGGCCCGGAGTACCTCGCATGGCTCGGCGAGCAGCCCGAGGCCACCCACCTGATGGGAGCGAACACCTACCGCCTGATGTCGGGCTTCGCCGCCGGCGAGGTCCCGAACGGCCAGGGCGAGTTCAGGACCGAGGAAGAGGCGTCCGTCGACGAGCTCACGCAAGCGTCCAAGGTGGTGTTCTCCTCCTCACTCGAGGAGCCACTGACGTGGGCCAACTCCACGCTCGTCCGCGACGACGCCGTCGAGGCGGTCCGCGCCATGAAGTCGAGTGGCTCGGGGCTCCTCAGCACGATCGGCAGCCTGAGCCTGTGCCGGTCCCTGCTGCGAGCCGGACTCGTCGACCGCTTCCGGGTCGTGATGTTCCCGGTGATCACCGGGGCCACGGGCGCGGAACGCATCTACGACGGCTATCCGGACGTCGCCCTCGAGATGACCGACCACCGCACCTTCGACGGCCGCATCCAGCTGGTCGAGTACAAGCCCCGCGTGCTCGAACACCCGCCGCTCGGCGCCCCCGCGTGACGTCGCCCCGCCCGCCGGTCCGGACCGCCGCCGGGCCGGCGGGCGCCGACGCCTCGATTGGCCTGAGTACCCTCGGCGGGTGGACGCTCGCGAGCAGTACGTGAGATACCGACAGGACCGAACTGTGCTGGCGACGGTCGGCACTCATCTCGATCCCCAGATCAGCCGCATCAGCGTGCGGTTGCCCCGGTCCGTGGCTGAGTCGGCGGTCGCCGCCTGGGAACGTGACGAACTGGATGAGGTCGGCGAGGAGAGCCGCGAAGAGTACGAACTGCGTGAGGACGCTGCCGAACTGGCTCTGATCGGCCTGGCGATCTCCTCACGTGGCGTGTGGGACGGGGAGGAGGTCGTCGTCGATGTGGATGTCGTCCAGATCGCGGCGGCCTTGCGGGCCGCGGGGTAGGGCAGGCCGCAGGAACGAGAGGTCGACGCCGCACCGCGCTCACGACGCGTCGGCGTGCGCCCGGAGCGCGGCGATCAACCATTCGAAGGCCGGTACCTGCGCCGGCGCCGGCGGCCAGCCGTTGAGCCTGCCCAGCAACTGCCAGTACCGCTCCACCCTGCGGTCGGTGAAGGTGGCCAACTGGTCGGCCAGCCGGAGGCGTTCCGCCGGGGCGAGATCCTGATCGACGACCCGGGCCAGGATCTCCCGGCCCGCCGCCGACTCCGGCGCCACGCCCTCGCGCACCGCGCCGCCGGCGTGCTCCAGGACGCGCGCCGGGTCGGCGCCCCGCGGCTCCGACAGCGACCGCGCGCCGGCCACCGCCATCTCCCGCACCCGTCGCGCGAAGCCCTCGTCGCCGACCAACTCGGCCAGCTCCACCCAGGCCTCCACCTGCTCGGAGGTGGGGTCGGCGGGCAGCTCCGCCGGCAGGGAGCGCATCGCCTGCGCGAGGTGGGCGCCGGGCGCATCCGGGTCGACGCCGTCGAAAGCGCGATGGACGAAGTCGTCGATGATCCGCTGCCGTTCCTCGGCGGACATCCGGGCCAGTCGGTGCATGAGTCTCAACTCCTCGGTGGTGCCGGCACTTCGAGCAACCCACCGCAGCACGGCGCGCCGCACCTGCAACACGCGGATCTCGGCGTCCAGCGCGTCCAGCTGTGCCGCCGCCACGTCGCGCACCGTGCTCCGCCGGGCCAGCACCTGACGGACCGTGTCCAGGCCAAGGCCCAGCTCCCGGAGGGTGCGGACCAGATCGAGGCGGGCGACGGCCGCCGCGTCGTAGAGCCGGTACCCGCCCCGCGACCGGCCGGTCGGCGTGACGACGCCGCCGTCCGACCAGAAGCGGATCGTCCGCACCGACAGACCGGTGCGACGGGCGAGCTCGCCGATAGTGAACAGTTCGCTGTGGTCGCTCACGGCACCAAGCGTCGACCCTCCAGTGGGTGGAGACTCAACCTCTTGTTCCGACGCGACGGTGAACCTAACGCGTCACGTGACGGACCACGCTCCGCCATGCCGGCGCCGACACGGCGAGCGTCGCGCCTCCGGCGCGGTTCTTGGAGTCCCGGACGTGCACGGTGACGGGGTCGGTGGCCACCTCGACGCACTCACCGCCTTGGTTGCCGCTGTGCGAGGAGGTGTGCCACTGTGTGGCAACCTCCAGGCAGTCGCCCGGTTCGCTGCCGCTGTGGCTGGACTTGTGCCAGTCCAGGGCGACTTCGAGACAGTCCCCGCCTTGGCTGCCGCTGTAGCTGGACTTGAACCACACGAGAGAAGAGCTGCTCATAGTTCGCGGATCATCTCCTCGATCAGCTTGCGGGATTCCTCTGGATTGAGGGCCTGCGAGCGGATCATGCCATATCGCGTTTGAAAGGCGCTGACATGCGTCCGGTCATCGACGACATGACCGATGTGTTGACCCTCGACATAGGCAACCCAATCCCGATCGGGCGTTTCGAGCAGCGTGAAGGGGCCATCGAACCCCGCATGGGATGTATAGGACATCGGCATCACCTGCACCGAGGCGTTACGCATGGCCGAGACCTCAAGCAGCCGCTCCAACTGCTCCCGCATCACTAGTGGACCGCCGATTGGCTGACGCAGGACGATTTCTAGGATGACCTGCGAGAAGTTCACGGCCGGTTTCCGGGCCAGCAGTTCTTGGCGGTCCATTCGGGCTTGTACGTGGCGCTCGACCTCATCGTCATCAAGCATGGGTGAGTAGGCGCTCAGCACCGCGCGGGCATAGCTCCGTGTCTGTACAAGCCCCTTGATGGTCAGTGCGTCATAGCACCAGAGGCTGACGGCCTCGCCCTCCCTGTCCGCGTACTCGCCGAACCAGTCCGGGTGTCGCTGCTCGCGCAGTCGCGTCGCCGTGGGGGCCAGGACCCCCGTCAGGCCCAGCAACTTCTCCAACTCGTCGATGAACTCCGGGCTCGCGTTCCGTTCACCGCGTTCGATTTTCTCCAACATGGACTCCGAGTAGCCGACGATCAGCGCCGCCTGCCCGGGCGTCACGTCGTTGAACTCGCGTAGCGCCCGCAGGAGCGCTCCGAACACCTGGCGCCCGTCGAGGCTTTGGTTCTTCTTCCCGGCCATCTCGCCCTCCCGAGGTTTCACACAGCCGCACACATCGGCCAGGTGGCGAGGCACACGCTGTGATGTCGACCCGTCACCACTGGTCACGGTAGGCGCCGGTCGGAAGGATGGCCGCATGATCGGCGAAAATGAACTCGAACCGGTGGTATCTCCCTATCGTCCCGACTGGGTCCCCCTGACCGGCACCACGCTCCGCATGGTCGGCGTCGTCTTCGACGCCGTCCGTGTCGTCGGCGAGCGTGGGCCCGAGGTGGCGGACGCGTTGGGGCACGCGGCCGGGCCCATCGTGCATCAGGCCATCGGGGAGTCGCGGATGTACTTCCTCGTCCCGCCCGGAAGCGTCCGTGGCTACCGCTGGCCGTATCCGGCCGAGGCGTTCAGCCGGAGCGCCGCGCGGTACTCCTACGTCGGCGTCCCGGCGCTGCGCGCCGGTAGCGCGACGTGGCCGTTGGTGTGGCGCTCGGTGCCCACCGAGGCGGCGCCGTTCGTGGACGTGAAACTCCTGAACGCGACGGTGCGTTCGCTATGGCGTGCCGACACCTGATGATCCCGTGCTGGAATACGCCCGCGCCGACCTCGCCTGGTACGCGCGTGTCCGTGACCGTGCCCGCAGGCGGCGCCTGGTCATCGAGTTGAGCGCGCTGGTCGTCGGCGCCGCCACCGTCGTGGCCGCCGGGCTGCAGGCGGCGCCGGCCGTGACGGCCTCGCTGGCCGGGGTGTCGGTCTTCATCGGTGGGTTCCGGCAGCTCTTCAACGACACGGAGCGCCATGTGCTGGCCGCCGAAGCCTGGTCGAGGCTGCGGATGGCGATCCAGCGCTACCAGCTCGTGCCGGAGGCGGACCGCGACGAGGCCAGCCGCCAACTCCTGCTGGAGCAGGTCGAGTCGACCGCGTCGGTCGAGCTCCAGGGCTGGGCCGCCGACCGTCGCGGCACCGGAGCGCTGCCGCCGGCGTAGCCGCGTCAGGACAGCCGGTGGTGCACCCAGACGCACGGCTCGCAGTACACGGCGTGATCACGCACGGCGTCGCAGTGGACGGGGACCAGCGCGCCCGGGACATTCACGTCGCCGGTGGTGTCGAAGGGGAGTCCGGTCCACTGGCGCCACTCCGCGAGGGAGCCCGCGATGGTCATCGCCCGGACCGAGACCCCGACGATGCGACCGCCGGCCCGGACGTGGACCCGCAACCAGGGGTCCACCGGCAGTCCGTCGTCCCGGCGCGCGTCAGCGTAGTCGACGATCGACAGCTCCGGATGGCGGTGCTTGGCGTTTGGCCTGACGGGCGCGACGAGGCTGGCGTAGCCTCGATCAGCGGCGTTGCGGCGCATCGCGTCGAGCATGACCGACGACAGGCCGGTGCCCCTGAGGTCCGGCCGGACCGAGATCTCCAGGGCGGACACCAGCGTGCCCCGGCGGCCGGCGAGACGGTCTCGCGTCGCGGTGAGGATGACCTCGTCCCAGCCGCCGGCCGGCAGCGATTCGTCGGGGTCGCCGTCCCAGGTGAACGGCACGCTGTAGCCCTTGGCGACCAGTCGGTCCGGATGATCCCGGTCGACGGCGATCAGCACGAACTCGGGGAACGCCGTTTCGACGTCGTTGAAGTACAGCGGCGCGACCGGATCCCGGTCCATGAAGGTGGGCCAGTCGTGGAAGTCGCCCAACAGGGGTAGCAGGTCGGGTCGTTGCTCGGCGGTGGTCACCAGCAGATCCATGTCTCCTCCGTCCTGCTTCCGGGCACCAGCCCGGCGCGCCGTGCCCAGCCGCCCGAACCGCCGAGAAAAGCAGCGCGTTCCGAGCGGAGCCAGGTGCGCTCGGCCGCCATCTCGGCCGCGTCGCCACGGGCCAGGAACGTGGCCCACGGCTCCTGGCCTCGCCGGCCGAGCCGTTCGACGCGGGCGGCCTCGCGGGACTGGAGGTCGTCCAGCGCGTCGAGGACCGCCGCGACGGGCGCCCCGTATGCGGCGCAGAGGGCGTCGAGGCGGTCGCGCGGGGTGTGTGCCCCGGTGATGCCCGCCCTTCGCTGCTGCTCGACGGGGCGCAGCGGCACCGCGTACCAGGCGAGTTGCGCCAGGTCGTCGATGGCGTGGCCGGGGGCCGCGAAGTCCCAGTCGATGAAGCCGGCCAGGCGGTCGCCGTCCCAGATGGAGTTCCAGGGGCCGAGGTCGCCGTGCCGGATGACCAGGCCGGGCCGCCACTCGTCCTCCTGGCCCTGCCAGCGGGCGTCGGCCGGCGGCCGGAAGTCCCGGACGGCGTCGTGGTAGTCGCGCAGCCAGGAGCCAAGCTCGCCGATGCCGGCGGTCGACCGCAGGGCCGGCGGCCAGGGGGAGAGGGCCGGTTCGCCGTGCAGCAGCGACAGGACCTCCTCGGTGCCGTCCGTGCCGAGTACCCGTGGGGCGCGGGTGAAGCCGGCCGCTTCCAGGTGGGTCAGCAGGGCGTGCACCGCGGGTGTCCACTCGCCGACCGGCCGGCGGATCGTCTCGCCGACCCGCCGGACGGTGGTCACGCTGCCCCTGTCGGTGGCGCCGTCCTCGATCACCGGGTCAGGGTAGCCGGCGGTCAGCCGTACTGCCGGCACTCGCCGGTGAAGACGCCGTCCAGGCACTCCCGGACGAGCTGTTCGGCGGCCGTCCGCGGTGTGCGGTCCCCGACCTCGGCCGGCTGGCTCAGCCTCCGGCGGTGTCGTGGACGCGACGCAGGAAGTCCCGCACCAGCGCGGTGATCTCCGGGCCATGGGTCTCCAGCGCGAAGTGCCCGGCGTCCAGCAGGTGGAGCTCGGCGTCGGGCAGGTCGCGCAGGAACGCCTCGGCGCCGGCCGGGCCGAAGATCTCGTCGTTCCGGCCCCAGGTCAGCAGCGTCGGCGGCCGGTGGGTGCGGAAGTACCGCTGGAAGTCCGGGTACGCCTCCAGGTTGAACTGGTAGTCCCAGAAGAGCTGGAGCTGGATCGCGTCGTTGCCCGGCCGGTCGAGCCCCGCCTGGTCGAGCAGCCAGGTCTCAGGGGCGACGCGGTCCAGCCGGTCGGCGGGCACACCGTGCGTGTACTGCCAGCGGGTGGCTTCGAGCGTCAGCTGCTCCCGCGCCCTCGCCTCGTTGGCGGCCCGGTCCTCGGCGTGGGCGAAGAGCACGTCCCAGAAGGGGGTGAAGCCCTCCTGGTAGGCGTTGCCGTTCTGGCTGATCAGCGCGGTGACCCGCTCCGGATGGCGGCTGGCGATCCGCAGGCCGATGGGGGCGCCGTAGTCCTGGACGAAGAGGGCGAAGCGGTCGAGGCCGAGCTGGTCGAGCAGGGCGAGGGTGACGGCGGTCAGGCTCTCGAAGCCGTAGTCGAACGCGTCGACCGTGGGCATCGCCGAGTTCCCGAAGCCGATGTGGTCGGGCGCGACCAGGTGGAACTCGTCGGCGAGCGCGCCGATCAGGCCGCGGTACATGTGCGAGCTGGTGGGGAACCCGTGCAGCAGCACCAGGGTGGGCCGGGCCGGGTCGCCGGCCTCCCGGTAGAAGACGTCGAGGCCGTCGACCGTCGCCGTGTGGTAGCGGACGTCGAAGCCTGTCGGCTGTGCCATGGTCATGCCTTTCGGAGATGTGCCGTGGTCGTCGGGCCGGCGCTCAGTCGGTAGGCGGGTGGGCGCAGCGTCATGACATGCCCCTCTCGGTAGAGAACGGTCGTTCTCTTGCTGCTCGGGTAGCCTATGAGAACGCTGGTTCTCGGGCAAGCGTGGAGGAGGAACGTGAGCGGGAGCACCCATGGCGGCGCCGACGTCGAGAGCGACCGGGACCGGATCCTGGCGGCGGCGCGGCGGCTGTTCAACGAGTCCGGCGTCCAGACGGTGGGCATGGACGCCATACGCACCGCTTCTGGCGTGCCGCTCAAGCGGCTCTACCGGGCCTTCCCGGCCAAGGAGGACCTGCTCCAGGCCGTGCTCGAGGAGCGCGACCTGGAGGTCCGCGAGGCCCTGGTGGCCTATGTCGAGGAGCACGCGGACACCCCGCGCGAGCGGATCCTGGCGGTCTTCGACTACCTCGACGAGTGGTTCGGTCAGCCGGACTTCCGCGGCTGCCTGTTCATCAACACCGTGGGGGAGCTGGGTGCCGTCTCCCCACGGGTCACCGAGGTGGCGCGGGTGCACAAGCGGGCCTTCCGTGACCAGCTCCGTGCGCTGGTGGCCGCGGCCGGCCTGCCCGCCGAGCGAGCCGACCAGCTCGCCGTGCTGGCCAACGGGGCCATGGCCACCGCTGGGATCAACGCCAGTAGGGAGCCGGCCCGGCAGGCCCGGGAGGTCGCCCGGATCCTGCTCGACGCCGACTGACCCGCGAAACGCCGGCATGGCATGAACCGTGGCGGTGCGGCGCCTCGGCACCATGTGGTGACGGAGCGTCATCGCGAAAGGCGGGCAGCATGGGCAAGCTCGACGGCAAGGTGGCCGTCATCACCGGCGCCGCGCGGGGCATGGGGGAGGCCCACGCGCGGCGGTTCGTGGCCGAGGGGGCCAGGGTGGTCGTCACCGACGTCAACGAGGACGGGGGCCAGCGGGTCGCCGACGAGCTGGGCGGCAACGCCCGCTTCCTCCGGCACGACGTCGCCTCCCTCGCCGACTGGCGCCGCGTCGTCCAGGAGGCCGAGCGGACCTTCGGCCCGGTGACCGTCCTGGTCAACAACGCCGGGATCCTGGGGCCTGTCGTCGACACCGTCGACCTCGACGAGGACGCCTACCTCAGGGTCTGCGCCGTCAACCAGCACTCGCAGTACTACGGGATGAAGACGGTCGTGCCCGGCATGCGGTGGGCCGGCGGCGGCTCCATCGTCAACGTCTCCTCCGCCGCCGGCCTGGTGTCGATCGTGGGCTCGCCCAGTCTGGCCTACGTGGCCAGCAAGTTCGCCTCGCGCGGCATGACCAAGCACGCCGCCGTCGAGTACGGACCGGACAACATCCGGGTCAACTCCGTGCACCCCGGCTACATCAGGACGCCGATGATGGTGGAGGCCACCGACGAGGAGGGCGGCGGCATCGGGGACACCGTGCCGCTGCGCCGGCTGGCCGAGCCGGAGGAGGTCACGGGGCTCGTGCTGTTCCTCGCGAGCGACGAGTCCTCCTACGTCACGGGCACGGAGCACGTCATCGACGGCGGCCTGACCGCCCAGTAGCGGGCGGGCGGCGGAAAACCGCTGGCGGGGGTGTCGGAGCCGCCGCCTACACTCCGCCCATGACCGACATCGATGAGCACGGGCGGCCCGAGCCGCCCGTGGCGGGGGACGAGTTGGCGACCCTGCTGGGTTTCCTGGAGTTCCACCGGGCCACCCTGGCGTGGAAGTGCGAGGGCCTCGACGCGGCCGGGCTCGCGGCCACGGTCGGGGCCTCGACCATGACGCTCGGCGGGATGCTCAAGCACCTGGCCTACGTCGAGGACCACTGGTTCTCGTACTGTCTGCACGGGCGGGACCGGCAGCCACCGTGGGACACCGTGGACTGGGGCGCCGACCGGGACTGGGACTGGCACTCGGCCGCCGAGGACCGCCCCGAGGCGCCGCGGGCACTGTGGGAGGAGACCGTC
Source organism: Streptomyces sp. NPDC127098 (assembly GCF_042722465.1). Lineage (NCBI taxonomy): Bacteria > Bacillati > Actinomycetota > Actinomycetes > Kitasatosporales > Streptomycetaceae > Streptomyces > Streptomyces sp. NPDC127098. The sequence continues at coordinate 75,504 of NZ_JBHXFJ010000011.1, read as the reverse complement.
GAGCGGTCCCGCCGGGCGGTCGAGGAGGCGCTGGCCGGGGGCGGCGGGCTCGACCAACTGGCCCGGCGGGCCTGGCGGGACGGGCGGTCGCCCAACCTGCGCTGGATCCTGGTGCACATGATCGAGGAGTACGCGCGGCACAACGGCCACGCCGATCTGCTGCGCGAGGCGGTGGACGGGAAAACGGGGGAGTAGCCGGCGCCGTCCAGGTGTACGGTGAGCGGCCAGGAGGTCAGGGACATGGGCGGATGTGGGGCACCCGGGAGTCCGGGCACGCGGTGACGCGCGTGCCGCCCGAGCGAGATCGCGTGGCACGGCGAGCGCACGTCCTCCCGTCCGTAGTCGCCGAAGGGTCCTTCCTCCGTGTCCGCCTCACTCCTCGTTCTCTCCTGTCTCGCCTATGTCAGCATGGCGCTGCCCGACAGCGTGCTGGGCGTCGCCTGGCCGGCGATGAGCGTCAGCCTCGACCAACCCGTGGGCGCGCTCGGCCTGTTGCTGCCGTTCGGGGTCGGTGGTGCCGTGCTGTCCAGCGCCCTGACCGGCCGGCTGCTCGGCCGGATGGCGCTCGGCCGGCTGCTCTCCATCAGCACCTGGCTCTCCGTCCTCGCCGTGGTCGGCTACGCGGTCGCGCCCTCGCTCTGGGCCGTGCTCCTGGCCACCACCCTCCTCGGCCTCGCCTCGGGCGCCATCGACGGCGCGCTCAACGCCTACGCCGCGAGCCGGTTCGGCGCCCGGCAGATCACCTGGATGCACGCCAGCTACGGGCTCGGCTCGGTGCTCGGTCCCGCCGTGGTCACCGTGGTGATCAGCGCGGAGCTGAGCTGGCGCCTCGCCTACGTGCTGGTGGCCGGCGCCCAGGCGGCGCTCGGCTGCGCGTTCCTGCTGAACACCCGCCGCTGGGCGGCCGCGAAGCCGCGCGTCCCCGAGCGCCCGCAGGGCCCGGCGCCGCGCCCGGGCCGGGGCCTCGTCCTGGGCTCCACGGTCTTCATGCTGCAGATGGGCGTCGAGGGCGGCATCGGCCTGTGGGGATACCTCTACCTCACCTCGGCGCACGACCTCCCGGCCGACGTGGCGGGCCTGGTCGTCTCCGGCTACTGGGCCGTCATGTTCCTCGGTCGGCTCGGCCTCGGCCAGCTCGCCGAGCAGGTCGGGGTGGGCCCGGTGCTCGCGGCCTCCATGGCCGGGATCGTGGCCGGCACCGGGGCCATGGCGGCGCCCGGGCCCGTCGCGCTGGCCGTCGGCGGGATGCTGCTGGTGGCGCTCGCCTCGGCCCCGGTGTTCCCGCTGCTGATCCTGACCACGTCCGACCGGGTCGGCCCGGCCCGGGCCGACCGGGCCGTCGGCGTCCAGATGGCCGCGGCCCAGGGCAGCAACGTGCTGCTGCCCGGCGCCATCGGCCTGCTGATCGAGCGCTTCGACGCCGGCGTCATCGGGCCCTCGCTGCTCGCGGTGGCCGTCGCCATGGCGGCGGCCTACGCCCTGCTGGCGCGTCCCGGCACCGGCCGGGTGCCCGCCGGCGAGCCGGGCTGAGGCGGCGCCGGGTGGGTCGGCCGACCGGCGCCCACCGGCGCTCCTCGGTACGATCCCGAGAGATGTCCGAGAGAGGTCCCAGACCGATCGAGCGGCCCGGAGGCGCCCGGACGGCGCCGGTGACACTGCTGACGTTCGGGCACGGCACGGTCGGGCGCGAGCCGCTGGCCGCGCTGCTGCACGGCGCCGGCGTCCGGGCCGTGGTCGACGTGCGGACCGCGCCCGGCAGCCGGCGCAACCCCGACGTGAGCCGGGAGGCGCTCCGGCGGTGGCTCCCGGAGGAGGGCATCGACTACCGGTGGGAGCCGCGTCTCGGGGGCTTTCGGCGGGCGGCCCCTGACTCCCCCGACGTCTTCTGGGAGAACGCCTCCTTCCGGGGGTACGCGGGGCACGCCCGCCACCCCGACTTCCTGGCGGCCACCGACGAACTGCTGCGGCAGGCCGCCGACGTCCGCACCGCCGTGATGTGCGGCGAGTCCCTGTGGTGGCGCTGCCACCGGCGGATCATCGCCGACCACGCCGTCCTGGCGCGCCACGTCCGGGTGGAGCACCTGGCGCACGACGGCCGGCTCACCGAGCACCGCCCTTCGGCCGGCGCCCGGCTGCGCGCGGACGGGCTGCTGGTCTACGACCGGCTGTGACCGTCAGTACTGGTGACTCGGGTAGTCGATGAAGCCGGCGTCGCCGCCCCCGTACCAGGTGGCGTGGTCCGGGGTGGGCCGCAACGGGGCGCCGGTGCGGAAGCGTTCGACCAGGTCGGGGTTGGCGAGGAACGCCCGGCCGTAGCCGATCAGGTCGGCGCCGCGCGCCAGCCACTTCTCGCCGTCGGCCCGGTCGGTCTCGTGCGGGCCGATCTGCCCGCCCGGGTTGACGACGAGCGTCCCGGGCCACGCCCGGCGCAGGCCGTCCATCAGCTCGTCGTCGTCGGGCGGGGCCAGCAGGTGGACGTAGGCCAGGCCGAGCGGGGCGAGCGCGCCGAACAGCGCCGCGTAGAGCTCCGGCACGTCCTCCTCGACGACGTCCCACACCCGGCCGCCGGGGGAGAGGCGGATGCCGACGCGCTCCGCGCCGATCGCGTCGGCCGTCGCCGTGACCGCCTCCACGGCGAAGGCGATGCGACCGGCGATCGAGCCGCCGTAGCGGTCGGTGCGCAGGTTGGCGTTGCTGGAGAGGAACTGCTGGATCAGATAGCCGTTGGCGCCGTGCAGTTCGACGCCGTCGAAGCCGGCCTCGACCGCGCGGCGGGCGGCGTCCGCGTACACCTGGGCCTCGGCCGCCACCTCGGCCGTCGTCAGGGCGCGGGGCACCGGTCCTGGCAGTGTCTTCTCGCCGAACTTGACGAACACCTCGCCGCGCAGCGCGACCGCGGAGGGACCGACCGGCTGGTGGCCCGAGACCGCCGGGTGGCCGACCCGACCGCCGTGCATGAGCTGGGCGAAGACGCGGCCCCCGTTGGCGTGCACGGCCTGCGTCACCGGGCGCCAGGCGGCGACCTCGGCGGCGTTCCGCAGCCCCGGCATGTTCGGGTTGGACTGGCCGGGGTGGCTGGGCGCCACGCCCTCGCTGACGATCAGTCCCGCGGTGGCGCGCTGGGCGTAGTAGGTGGCCATCGAGGGGGTGGCGAGGCCGTCGGCGGTGGCGCGGGCCCGGGTCATCGGGGCCATCACGAGGCGGTTGGGAAGGCGCAGGTCGCCGATGCGGTAGCCGTCGAAGAGGCTGGTCACGGGTGTTTCCTCCGCGTGGGTGGAAGGGATGGACCGAACTGCGCGCGCGACGGCTACGCTAAAAGCTCACGTTAACGTCAGAGGCAAGTCGGGGTGACCGGGATCACCGGGGAGGCGCGATGCGGATCGGCGAGCTCGCCGCACGGACGGGTGTCAGCGTGCGGGCGCTGCGCTACTACGAGGAGCAGCGGCTGCTGGTGCCCGAGCGCAGCCCCGCGGGACAGCGGCACTACCCGGAGCGCGCCGTGGACCGGGTGCTGATGATCCAGGAGCTGTACGCCGCCGGGCTCACGAGCCGGGCGATCCTCGCCCTGTTGCCGTGCATCTCCACCGGCGAGTCGACGCCCGAGGTGCTGGCGGCGCTGGCCGCCGAGCGGGACCGGATCACCGCCAGGATCGGCGAGTTGACGCGGGCCCGCGACCGTCTTGACTCCACCATCGACCGGGCCACCACCGCCCTGGTCACCGGCACGCCCTGCGCGCCCGCCTAGCCCTCACCCGAACGGTCGCATTTCGCCCGGCCCCGCATGCGCGTGTCGCGGCCCCGCCACAGGCTGGGGACAACGCCGAAACCCTAGGAAGCACAGAAAACAGGGGCATGCGATGACGACATCCCAGCAGCGGCTGCCGGAGGGGGCGCGCTACTGCGCCGACACGTTCAACGGGGCCATCGCCTCGGCCGCGCTGAGCGCCGCGTGGGAGATCGGGCTGCTCGACGAGCTGGACCAGAAGCGACGTGTCGACATAGTCGACTTCGCCGAGCGGCGGGACGCGCACCCGCACACGGTGCGGGCCATCCTGGTCGCCCTCTCCAGCCGCCGCATCGTCACGCTCGACGCGGAGCGGAGGGTGGCCGAGACCGACATCGGCTTCGACGACGCGTTCCGGGCCCGCGCCTTCTTCTACTGGCTGACCCGGGGCTGCGGCGAGCTGCTCACCACGCTGCCGGTCAAGGTGGTCAACAGCCTGCGGCAGGGCGGCTTCGTGCGGCGGGACGCCCGGGCCCTCAGCGTGGCCTGCCGCAACATCACCCAGACCTACTTCGACCCGCCGCTCCGCGACATGCTCGAGAAGCTGGAGTTCGGCACCGTCGCCGACCTGGGCTGCGGTGGCGGGGAGCGGCTGCGGATGCTCGCGGCGCTCAGGACCGAGCTGCGGCTGATCGGCGTCGACAGGTCGGCGAGCGCGATCAGCCTCGCCAGGGAGGCGGTGCGCGAGGCTGGTTTCGCCGACCGGGTCACGCTGCTCCAGGACGACCTCGTCACCATGGGCCCGCGGCCCGAGTACGGGCAGGTCGACACGGTGACCTGCTTCCTGATGGGACACGACCTGTGGCCCAGGCAGAACTGCGTGCGCACGCTGCGTCGGTTGCGGACCGTCTTCCCTTCGGCCAGGAACCTGATCCTTGGCGACACCTGCCGCTCCACCGGCCTCGACGGTCCCGAACACCCCATGTTCACGCTGGGGTTCGAGACCGTGCACAGCGTGATGGGGCAGCTCGTGCCGACCATCGACGAGTGGTCGACCGCCATCGAGGAGAGCGGTTGGCGGATCGTCGACCGCCGCCTCCTCGACGTCCCCGCGTTCAGCTTCATCGACGTCCTCACCCCGGCCTGAGGGCGCCCGGGGCGCCGGGGTCAGTAGGCCGGGCCCCCGTACCACCAGGGCCAGCCGCCGCCGGGGAGGCGCGGGTCCTGTGCCGGGGCCGGGTCGGGTTCGGCCTCCCGCGCCGAGACGGAGCCGGACGCCGTGACCGGGCACAGGATCTCGTCACGCGGCACGTAGCTGGTGGTGTAGCTCTCCCGGCCGACCTCCTCGCCGTCGTCGACGAAGACCCGCTGGACCTCGACGTCGAAGCCCTCGAGCGGGGGCTGCGGCACACAGTCCTCGCCCTCGCCCCTGCGGGTCTCGGGTTCCCGGACGTTCTCGCGCGGTCCTGTGTCGGCGCGGACCTGGTCGTACTTCCTGGTGCCGAGGAAGGTGACGGTGACCGAGGTGTCGGTGGCGTCGGCCAGGATGTAGACGGCGTTGCCCGAGTCGTTGAGGAAGCTCAGGTCGAGGCTGCCCCAGGCGACGGTGGCCTCGCGGCCCTCCGGATAGCGCTCGATGTAGAAGGAGTGCGCGCCGTGTTCGAGCGGCTTGACGCCGGCGAAGAAGATCGCGTTGTAGACGGTGGTGGCCACGGCCGAGACGCCGCCGCCCTGGGCGCGCTGGTACCGGTCGTCGAGGATGATGACGCCCTCGACGAAGCCGTTCTCCTCGGTGCGCTCGCCGACCCGGTCGTTGAAGCTCCAGGTGTCGTCCGGCAGCACCAGCGAGCCGTCGATCAGTTCGGCGGCGCGGCCGATGTTGGTGGTGCGGTAGTCGGCGGGCTCGAACTCGACGGTGAACGAGGACATCTCCTCGACCAGGCCCAGCTCCCGGTAGGTGTCGCGGCTGAGCGTGGGCTCGACCGGCTCGGTGTCCACGGGGCCGGTGCGGGCCGCGTCGCCGACCCTGGTCAGCAGCGGTAACACGGCCTCGCCGACGGCCTCAGGGGCCACCTGGCTGCCGGGCTCGCCCGGTTCGTCGAAGACCACCCGGTCGCCGTCGAGCCGCAGGGTGCCCTCGACGGGCTCGACGGCGGCCGCGGCGAACGCCTCGGCGAGGCGCTCGTCCCCGGCCAGCCCCTCGCCATCCAACTCCGGGCGCAGCGTGCCGAGCTGGTCGGCGGTGAGCGCCAGGTGGTCGCCGATCACGGCCGGCGGTATCGGGATGCCGCGGTCGCCGGCGGTGAGGGTGACGGGGCCCGACATCGCCGGCTCGGCGAACTCGGCGACGGCCCGGTCCACCTCGCGCCGGTCGGTGCGCGGCTCGGCCTGCCAGACCGGCAGCCGCACGGGCCCCGCGTCGGTGTCGAAGGGATAGGCGTCCCGCAGCGGAGCGAGAGAGCCGGTCACGTCGAGCACGATGCCCGCCTCCGGCTCGGTGACCTCGACCTCGCCGTCCACGAAGGCCACCGCGCCCTCCTGGACGGCGCTCTGCCAGGAGTTGGCGAGCGCGGTGAGCCCGGTCCTGGCGGCGGCCGTGTCCTGGGTGACCACGGGCTCCAACTCGCCGCCGCCGGCGCCGAAGAGGCGACGCAGCAGGCCGGGGCGGTCGGCCTGGGCGACGGTCGCCCCGACGTCGACGCGGAGGCCGGCGGTGGCCGGCTCGACGGCGTGCCGTTCGGTCTGCTCGCCGCCCAGCAACACCGGGAGGGGGGCGGCCCACGAGTCGGCGAGCTCGACCGACAGCCGGTCCTCCGCCTCCTCGGCTGAGAGACCGCCGATGTCCACGCCCTGGACGCTGGTGCCCTGCGCTATCTCCCCGCCGAGCGGGCCGAAGAGCAGGATCCAACCGAGGGACAGACCGCCGAGACCGAGCGCCAGCACGCCGCCGATGAGGACCGGGCGGGGTGGACGCGGAAGAGGGGGGATGCGCGACACGCGCGCACCATAGCGCGCCGTGACCGTGCGTGTGCACTCCGGAAACCACACTCGTAAAAGGTTGTGGCGCGCGTGGCGGAAGTTATCCAATTTTGATCTCGGCGACCGGCGGGTCCCGAACCGCCGCCCCTCAGGGGCGTATCTCGGCCCACACGGTGCAACCCGACACGTGTCCCGGCGGGATGACGCCCCAGCGCACCGCCAGCGAGTCGAGCAGCACGAGGCCCCGGCCGCCCTCCGCCTCCGAGCTCGCCTGGCGCGGCACCCGGGGGGCCATGCCGTGGCCCTGGTCGGTGACCTCGATCCGCACCCCGGAGCTCTGTGCCACCAGCCAGCACACCACCCGGTCACTGCGCGTGTGCAGGATGGCGTTGGTCACCAGCTCGGAGACGACCAGTTGCGCGGTGTCGGTGACCGACTCCGGCAGCCCCCAGTGATGGAGGCGGGCCCGCACGCGGCTGCGCGCCGCGGCGACGGAGGTGGCGACCGCCGGCAGGTCGATCCGCTCGCCCGGCGGGCTCGGCGGGCGGCGATCCGCGCGACGGGGCTGGGGAATGCGCGTCGTGCCGTGAAGTGGGGACACGTGCGGGGTCGCCTTCCATGGGGCCTGAGCCATCGTGAGCCGGGTCACTTGATAACTATGGGCAACGACGCTACGCAAGCGCAAGGGGAGTTCTGCAATTTGCAGAAAGTCAGAGGATCTCTGTCGATGCCGCTACGGGGTGTGGCAAACTTCTGCCAGGGTCGGGGGACTTGGCGAGGCCGGAGGAGGGCGACGTGGCAGAGGCGCGTTCTGGGCCGACCGTTGGGCAGATCGTCCTCGGCATGCGGCTGCGCGACCTGCGGGAGCGGGCCGGTCGCAGCTTCGCCGACGCCGCCCGCGCGCTCAGCGTCAACGCCACCACCGTGCGGCGCATGGAGAAGGCCGAGGTCGGCCTCAAGCCGCTGTACGTCAAGGCCCTGTTGGAGCTCTACGGCGTCGAGGGCGCCGAGGTGGTCTCCTTCATGGAGCTGGTCGAGGAGGCCAACCGCCCCGGCTGGTGGCAGCGGTTCCGCGACGTCACCCCCGACTGGTTCTCCCTCTATGTGAGCCTGGAGGGCGAGGCCAGCCTGATCAGGGCCTATGAACCGCACTGCGTCCCGGGGCTTCTGCAAACCCCGGACTATGCCAGAGTCCTGTTCAGAACAGGTTTTCCGGGCGCCCCGGCCGAGGAGATCGAGCGCAGGGTGGACCTGCGCATGGCGCGTCAGGAGTTGCTTCGCCGGCCGCACGCCCCGCTGCTGTGGGCCGTGGTCGAGGAGCACGTGCTGCGGCGCAGGGTCGGGTCACCGGCCGTGATGCGCGCGCAGGTCGACCGGCTGATCGAGGCGACGTCGCTGCCGAACGTCACGCTGCAGATCATGCCGCTCAGCGCCGGGCCGCACCCCGGCATGTTCGGGCCGTTCCAGCTCTTCAGATTCGAGATCCCGGAACTGCCGGACATCATCTACGCCGAGGGGCTGACCGGCGCGGCCTACCTGGACGAACGGCCCGACACCGTGGCCTACCTCGAGGTGCTCGACCGCATGGGCGCGCAGGCCGCACCCGTTCAGGACACCGCGGCGATCCTCGGTGACATTCGCAAGGAGCTCTGACACCGCATGGGTGACGAGACGCGCCCCCGGGCGCGCACCACGGAACGCATATACAACGGGATGCCGGCCAGGGAGTTGGGGACCGAGGGCTGGCGCAAGCCCTGGAGCGGGACGAACGGCGGCAACTGCGTCGAGGCCATGAAACTGGCCGACGGCCGGGTGGCCCTGCGCCAGTCCACCGACCCCGACGGGCCGGCACTGATCTACACCCAGCACGAGATCGAGACCTTCATCCGCGGCGCCAAGCAGGGGGAGGCGGACTTCCTGCTGGCCTGACGGCCGGGCCCGCACGCGTCGCGCGGCGGGCCCGTGCCGCTACTGCCGGGTCCTGAGCGCGGTCTCCTTGACGAAGAGCGTGAGCAACAGCGCCACCACCGCCGCCGGCGCGGCGAACAGGAAGATGTCGGCGACGCCGTGCCCGTAGGCGCTCTCGACCACCGTGCGCAGCGGCGCCGGCAGCGTGTCCAGGTCGGGGATGCCGCCGCCGCTGGCGCTCTCCGCGGGGATGCCGAGGTCGGCGAGCCCTTCGCGGGTGTAGTCGGTGACGCGGTTGGCGAGCAGCGCGCCGAGCGCCGAGACGCCGATCGCGCCGCCGAACGAGCGGAAGAAGGCGACGACGGAGCTGGCCACGCCCAGGTCCTTCGGCTCCACCTGGTTCTGGGTGGCGAGCACCAGGTTCTGCATCAGCATCCCGAGGCCGAGGCCCATCAGGGCCATGAAGGCGGCGATCCGCCAGTAGGGGGTGTCGTAGCGCATGGTGCCCAGCAGCCCGGTGCCCGCGCTCACCAGCACGCCGCCCGCCACCAGCCAGCGCTTCCAGCGCCCGGTCCTGGTGATGAACTGCCCCGAGACCGTGGAGGACAGGAACATGCCGGCGATCATCGGGATGGTCATCAGCCCGGAGACGGTGGCGCTCTGCCCCCTCGCCAGCTGGAAGAACTGGCTGAAGAAGACCGTGCCGGCGAACATGGCGACGCCCACGAAGAGCGAGGCGACCGAGGTGAGCGTGATCGTCGTGTCGCGGAAGAGGCGCAGCGGGATGATCGGGTCGTCGGCCCGCAGCTCGACGAGGACGAAGAGCGCGCCGAGCAGCAGCGAGCCGCCGACCATGGCCGCGGTCTGCCAGGACGCCCACGGGTAGCTGTCGCCGGCCAGCGTCACCCAGATCAGCAGCAGCGAGACGGCGGCGCTCACCAGCAGCGCGCCGGCCCAGTCGATCCGCACCCGGCGCCTGACCACCGGCAGGTGCAGCGTGCGCTGGAGCACCAGCAGCGAGGCCAGCGCGAACGGGACGCCGATGTAGAAGCACCAGCGCCAGCCGAGGCCCGGGGTGTCGGTGATCACGCCGCCGATCAGCGGGCCGCTGACGGTGGCCACGGCGAAGGTCGCGCCCAGGTAGCCGCTGTAGCGGCCACGCTCCCGCGGCGGGATCATCGCGGCCAGGACGATCTGCGAGAGGCCCACCAGGCCGCCGACGCCGAGGCCCTGCACCACGCGGACGGTGATCAGCATCGCCGCGTTCTGCGAGAGGCCGGCTATGAGCGAGCCGACCACGTAGACGAGCAGCGCGATCTGGATGAGCAGCTTCTTGCTGAACAGGTCGGCGAGCTTGCCCCACAGCGGCATCGAGGCCGTCATCGACAGCAGGGTCGCCGTCACCACCCAGGTGTAGGCGGACTGCCCGGCGCCCAGGTCGGTGATGATGTGCGGAAGCGCGTTGGTGACGATCGTCGAGGACAGGATCGCCGCGAACATGCCGAGCAGCAGCCCGGACAGCGCCCGCATGATCTGTGGATGGGTCATCGCCGGCGCGGGTGGCTCCGCCGCCGCCGCGGTCGGGTCCGCCCGGTCGGCGGCGGTCAGGTCTTCCTTACTCTGTGTCGTCACGGTCTTCCCATCGGTTGCTGTCCCGCTGGCGACCCTACGACAAGATGCTTACTACATATAAACGAATTGGCGAAATCTTTAGCTGGCTATGAGTCGACCGTGGAGGTCCGTTTCCGGCCAAGTGGCGCCTGCACCAGGGTCTCGTCGGGGAAGCACCAGCGCCAGTCCTCGCCCGGCTCGGCCGACTGGATGATCGGATGCCCCGACTCGCGCGCGTGCTCGCTGGCGTGCCGCCGCGGGGAGTCGTCGCAGCAGCCCACCTCGCCACAGGTGACGCACAGCCGCAGCTCCACCCAGCTGCTGCCCTCCGCCAAGCACCGCGGACACACCTCGGTGTCGGTCTCGGTCACCCGGATCCGGTCCAGGTGGGTGCAGGAGGTGCTGATCGTCTCCTCCCGCACGTACCGCCAGCCGGGACGCAGCAGCCAGTCCGGCATCAGCCGGGCCGCGCGGCGCGAGTGCGTGGCCAGCAGCGGGCTGAACACCGCGAGCGCCAGCACGTAGACGGCGACGAACGGGCCGATCCGGCCGTCGAGCCCCGCCGCGAGCGCCAGGCTCGCCAGGATCAGTGAGAACTCGCCGCGTCCCAGCATCGTCAGGCCGACATTCACCGCCCCCCGCTGGTTGAACCCGAAGAGCCGGGCCGCGACCACGCCGGCGGCCAGGTTGCACACCAGCGTCACCGCGACCGCGACCACCACCGGCAGGGCCACCGCCCCCAGGTGGGCGACGTCGATGGTCAGCCCGAAGGTGACGAAGAAGATGGCGGCGAACACGTCCCGCAGCGGCAGCACCAGGCGCACCACCCGCTCCCTGATGTCCGTCCTGGACAACACGAGACCGGTCATCAGCGCGCCGATCGCGTCCGAGACGCCGAGCCGGTCCGAGACCCCGGCCACCAGCACGACGAGGCCGATCGTCAGCACGGCGAACAGCTCGTCCTCCCTGCTGTCGACCAGCGTCGCCGCCGCCCGCGCGCCGAACCTCGCCACCAGGAAGAGCAGCAGCAGGAACCCGAAGCTCGCCGCCACGTCGGCCGCCAGGCCGGCCGCCGAGCCGGCCTGGGAGAGCACGGGGGAGAGGAGCGCCAGGTAGAGGGCGAGGAACAGGTCCTCGATCACGACGATCCCGAGGATCACCGGGGTCTCGGCGTTGGTGAGCCGGTGCAGCTCGATCAGCAGCTTGGTGACGATCGCGGAGGACGAGATGCCGAGCGCGCCCGCGATCACCAGCGCCTCGGAGCCGCCCCAGCCGAGGACGAGGCCGAACAGCAGGCCGGCCAGGACGTTGATGCCGATGCAGACCGCCGCGGCGAGGAACAGCCGGCGACCGCCGCCGACGACCTGGTCGACCGGGAACTCGACCCCCAGGTGGAACAGCAGCAGCACCAGGCCGAACGCCGCGACCACCGTCAGGTCCCCCGGGTGGCGCACCAGCTCGGGCCCCGGGGTGCCGGGCCCGAAGGCGATGCCGACCAGCATGTAACAGGGGATGGACGGCAGCCCGAACCGCCGGGCGAACCGCGCCAGCACCCCGGCGACCAGCACCGTGGCGCCGATGCCCAGGAGGTCGGCGTGCGGCATGCCGGACGCGCTCCCTCAGGCCTCGAAGAACGTCGCCGAGAGCACGGCGCTCACCTTGCGGGCCTGCTCCTCCGTCAGCTCGATCACGGCCGTCGGCTCCGCCGAGGCCGTCGCGAAGACATAGAGGTCCCGCACGCCGCCCGACCTCATGATGACCGAGATCCGCTGGTCGGGCCGGCCCAGGTCGATGTCGTACCGCTTCCCCACGCCCGGCAGATCCTGCACGTGCACGCCCTTGCCCATGACCGCTCCTCCTCCGCGCCGATATCGGGCATTCAAACATTCAAAGGGTCGTCAAAACCGGACGGCTCGCCTCCCGTTGTGATGGCCGGAATGATGTTCCACCGGCAGGTGCCACTCGTACTATCGCGCCGTCATATCCAGTGTCTGAACGACTACCGAAGGTGCGTACGGGGTGTCCCTGTCACCGTGCTGGCCAGCGAGAACGGGGCGACGTCGCGCCGGGGTGCGCGTGAGCGACCCTTTCTGGCGACGTGCAGAAAAAGGGTCGAGGGGATGGCGAAGTCGTTTCGCCGGAATTTCCGGAGACCTCGGAGAGGCGCGGAGAGAGCTTTTGCGGGCACCGTTCCCGGCGGTGCTGTGACAGGAATTCGAGAAGGTGGAATTATTCCTGTCGGACCGCTGGCCCACGGGATTCTGTCACGGCGTGACGTGGCCCGCAAGGGGGTTCCGGTGTGAGTTTTGCGGCTCCCACCTGCGGCTTCCCTTGATGATCTACACTCTGCGGGTTGTGTCGAATCGCAACTGCGACGTTCCCGGGTGGAGCTGCTGCGGGTTTTGTGAGGGGCTTGGTGTGGTGCTGAATTAGTACGCCTGTGTCGTTTCCTCGTCCGGGTGGCCGGATAATCTTTGGCCTGGATGTCGGCTCTGCTGCTCTTGAGGGGTTCTGAGACTGTATGGTGCGTGAAACTAACGGACCGGCGTCACCGTTGAGCGGATCGCACGAGCCCGTGGCCGTGGTGGCCATGGGCTGCCGCCTCCCCGGCGGGGTCGACGGTCCCGACGCGCTGTGGCGACTGCTGGCCGATGGGCGGGACGCCATCGGCCCGTTCCCCGAGGACCGCGGCTGGGACGTCGCCGGCGCGGCGGCCGCCGACCCGGCCGCACCCGGCCACAACTACCAGCACCAGGCTGGCTTCATCCACGACGCGAATCGATTCGACGCGGCGTTCTTCGGGATCTCGCCACGTGAGGCGCTGGCCATGGACCCCCAGCAGCGGCTCCTGCTGGAGACCGCCTGGGAGACGCTGGAACGCGCCGGGATCGACCCGACCAGCCTGCGCGGTAGCGACACCGGCGTCTTCGTCGGCGCCATGGCGGGGGACTACGGACCCCGCATGGACGAGGGCTCGCCGCTCGAGGGCCACATCCTGACCGGCACCACCGGCGGCGCGGCCTCGGGCCGTGTCGCCTACACGCTCGGCCTCGAGGGCCCGGCCCTCACCGTCGACACCGCCTCCTCCGCCTCCCTGGTAGCGCTCCACCTGGCGGTCCGCTCGCTGCGCTCCGGCGAGTGCGAGCTCGCCCTGGCCGGCGGCGCCACCGTGATGAGCAGCCTTGGCATGTTCATCGAGTACAGCCGCCAGCGCGGCCTCGCGCCCGGCGGCCGCGCCCGGCCGTTCGCGGCCGGCGCCGAGGGCACCGTCTGGGGCGAGGGCGTCGGACTGCTGCTGCTGGAACGGCTCTCCGACGCGCGGCGCAACGGACACCGGGTGCTCGCCGTGATCCGGGGCAGCGCCGTCAACCAGGACGGCGCCTCCGACCGCTTCACCGCGCCCAGCGGCCCCGCACAGGAGCGCCTCATCAGGGCGGCCCTGGCCGACGCCGGGCTCACCACCGCCGACATCGACGTGGTGGAGGCGCACGGGACCGGGACGACGCTGGGCGATCCGATCGAGGCGGGCGCCCTGCTGGCCACGTACGGTCAGGACCGTCCCAGCGAACGGCCGCTGTTGCTCGGCTCGTTGAAGTCGAATATCGGTCATGCTCAGGCCGCCGCCGGCGTGGCCGGTGTGATCAAGATGGTGTTGGCGTTGCGGCACGGTGTGGTTCCCGCGACGTTGCACGTGGACGAGCCGACGCCGCACGTCGACTGGTCCTCGGGCGCCGTCGAGCTGGTGACCGCCGCCACCGACTGGCCGGAGAGCGGACGCCCCCGCCGCGCCGGCGTGTCCTCGTTCGGCATCAGCGGGACCAACGCCCACCTCATCCTCGAACAGGCGCCGGCCGACGCGCCGCCGCCCGAGACACCCGCGGCATCCCCCCTCCTCCCCGTGCCGTGGTCGCTGTCGGCCAGGACCGAGGGCGCGCTGCGCGCCCAGGCCGCCCGCCTGCTCGAACACCTCGACGGCGTGGACCGGCCGGACACCGCGGCGATCGCGCACGCCCTGGCCTCGGGACGGGCCACCTTCGACCACCGGGCCGTCGCCGTCGGCCACGGTCCGGCCGAACTCCGGCACGCCCTCCGGGCGTTGAGCGCCGGGGAGGCACATCCCGACCTCCGCACCGGCATCGCGACCACTCAGGGCGGCGGCACCGCCTTCCTCTTCTCCGGGCAGGGCAGCCAACGCCTCGGCATGGGGCGGGAGCTGTACGCCGCCATCCCCGCCTTCGCCGAGGCCCTGGACGAGGTCTGCGACCACCTCGACCCCCACCTCGGGTGCGCACTACGCGCGGTCATGTTCCAGGCGCCGGACGACCCGGACGCGGTACCGCTCGACCAGACCCGCTTCGCCCAACCCGCGCTGTTCGCCGTCGAGGTCGCGCTGTACCGGCTGGTGAGCCGGCTCGGCATCGTCCCCGACCGGCTGATCGGGCACTCGGTCGGCGAGCTCACCGCCGCTCATGTGGCGGGTGTGCTGTCGCTCACCGACGCCGCCAAGCTGGTGGCGGCGCGCGGTCGGCTGATGCAGGACGCCACCCCGGGCGGCGTCATGCTCGTGGTGCACGCTCCGGAGCACGAGGTGGCCGCCGAACTCACCGACGCGGCCGACCGGCTGGTCGTCGCCGCGGTCAACTCGCCCACCTCGACCGTTGTCGCCGGAGACGCCGGCGCCGCGGCGGCCCTCGCCGCCCGCTTCGCCGAGCGCGGCTGGCGCACCCGCCGACTTCGGGTCTCGCACGCGTTCCACTCGCCGCACATGGACGGCGTGCTCGCCGAGTTCCGCGCCGTCGCCGGCAGCGTCAGCTACCACCCGCCGACGATCCCCGTCGTCTCCAACGTCACCGGCCAGCTGGCCACCACGGAGCAGCTGACCAGCCCCGACTACTGGACCGAGCACATCAGGCGGCCCGTCCGGTTCCGGGACGGCGTCGACACCCTGCGCGCCCTCGGCACCACCACCTACCTCGAACTGGGTCCGGACGCCGCCCTCACCGCGCTGGTCGAGGAGACCCTGGCCGCCGCGCACTCCACCGGCCACCTCACCACCGCGCTCTTCAGCCGTCGCCAACCCGAGCCCACCGCCCTGATCCGTGGCCTGGCCGGCCTCCACGTCCACGGCGTCTCCCCCGACTGGACGGCGCTCCTCGGGGAGCGGCCACGCCCCACCGAGGACCTGCCCACCTACCCCTTCCAACGCGAGACCTACTGGGCGCCCAGCCGCTCCCACCGGTCGGGGCAAGCCGGCCCCGACACCCACGACCACTCCCCGCACGACGGAGAGTCCACCCTCGGCCTCGAGTGGCTGCCGCTCGACGTGGCGCCCGACGACCCCGCGCCCGACGACTGGGCGGTGCTCGGCGACGACGACCTGGGCACCGGCCTGCCCCGCCACGTCCGGCTCGCCGCGATCGGGCAGGGCCCCACCGTCCCCGCCGTGGTCATCACCATGGCCACCTCCCACCCCAGCACGGACGACGAGGAGCCCCCCGTCTCCGCTCGGCGCGCGATCCAACGGGCCGCCGCCCTGCTGCGCACGTGGCTCGCCGACGAGCGCTTCGCCGACTCCCGGCTGGTCGTCGTCACCCGCGGCGCGGTCGCGGCCACCCCGGGCAGCCCCGTCCCGGGCCTCGCCGACGCCGCCGTCTGGGGGCTCGTCCGCTCGGCGCAACGTGCCAACCCGGGGCGCGTCACCGTCGTCGACCTGGACGAGAACAGCCGCCCGGCTGCCGTGCTGGGCGCCGCCGTCGCCACCGGCGAACCCCAACTCGCCGCCGCCGCCGACAGGCTGTACGTGCCCCGAGTACGGCGGGCGACCGCCACGGCGACCCGGGCCACCGCGCCGGACCCCACGGGCACCACCCTCATCACCGGACTCCCCAGCCCACAGGCCGCCGCACTGGCCAGGCAGCACGCGGCCGGCCACCCCGAAGGCCGCCTGCTCCTGGTCGGCAGGCGCGGCGAAGACGCCCCCGGCACCGCCCAGCTGCGCGCCGAACTCACCGCCTCGGGCACCGAGGTGGCCGTCGTGCCCTGCGACGTCGCGGACCCGGAGGCAGTGGCCGCGCTGCTCGACGACATCCCCGCCGACCGCCCCCTGACCGCCGTCATCCACGGCGCCGGCGCCCAGGACGACGGCCTCCAGCGCACCATCGCCGGGGCCTGGCACCTGCACCGGCTCACGCGCGACCTCCCGCTGTCCGGATTCACCCTGCTCGCCGCCCCGGCCGGACTGCTCGGCGCCCTCGACGGTCGCAACGGCGCCGCGGCCGACACCTTCCTCGCCGCCCTGGCCGAACACCGGGCCGCCACCGGCCTTCCCGCCACCGCCCTGCACTGCGCCAGAAGCGAGACCGAGGAGACGGACGCCACCCAGTGGGGCATCCGACCGCTGCCCGCCGGCCAGGCCACGACCCACCTCGACCCGGCCGGCCGCGCCCGCGCGCACTGGCTGTTCCCGGCCACCGTCGACGACGCCACCCTGCGCCGGCATGCCGAGGACGGCACGCTTCCCGCCGTGCTCGACGGCCTGGCGCCCGCCGGACTCCGCCGCGTCGCGGAGCCGCCGCCCGGCACCCCCGCCCCGCGCGCGGTGGCAGCCGACGACCTCGCCCAGCTCACCCGGCTCGTGCGCACCCACGTCGCCTCGGTGCTCGGCCACGGCGACGCCGACACGCTCGACCTCGAAGAGACCTTCAAGAACCTCGGGTTCGACTCGCTGACCGGTGTCGAACTGCACAGGCACCTCGCCACCGCGACCGGGGAACGCCTCCCGGCCACCCTGATCTACGACCACCCGACCCCCGCCGCCCTCATCGACCACCTCGCCGAGCGGCTCGGCATCCGCCGGGCACCGACCGGCCAGGCGCGCCGCCCCGTCCGGCCGGTCCTCGCCGACGACCCCATCGCCGTCGTCTCGATCGGCTGCCGCTATCCGGGAGACGTGCGGTCACCCGAGGACCTGTGGCGGCTGCTCACCGAAGGCGTCGACGCCGTCGGCGACTTCCCCACCACCCGCGGCTGGGACCTGGACGCCCTCTACGACCCGGAACCGGGCAAGCCGGGCAAGACCTACACCCGCCACGGCGCGTTCCTGCGGGACGCCGACGCGTTCGACGCCGCGTTCTTCGGAATCTCGCCGCGCGAGGCGCTGGCGATGGACCCGCAGCAGCGGTTGCTGCTCGAGACGTCGTGGGAAGCGCTGGAACGGGCCGGAATCGACCCGACCAGTCTGCGCGGCAGCGACACCGGCGTCTTCGTCGGCGTCATGCCGCAGGACTACGGGCCGCGCGCCACCCAGGCGCCCGAGCAGCTCAGTGGCTCGCTGCTGACCGGCAAGACCACGAGCGTGGCCTCCGGCCGCATCGCCTACGCGCTCGGCCTCGAAGGCCAGGCCGTCACCGTGGACACCGCGTGCTCCTCGTCGCTGGTCGCGCTGCACCTCGCCGCGCGGGCGCTGCGCGCGGGCGAGTGCCGGCTGGCGCTGGCCGGCGGGGCGACGGTCATGGCGACGCCCGAGATCTTCACCGAGTTCGGCCGCCAACGCGGACTCGCCGCCGACGGGCGGATCAAGCCGTTCGCGGCGGCCGCCGACGGCACGGCATGGGGCGAGGGCGTCGGCCTCGTCCTGCTGGAGCGGTTGTCGGACGCCCGCCGCAACGGTCATCCGGTCCTGGCCCTCATGCGCGGCTCGGCCGTGAACCAGGACGGTGCCTCCAACGGGCTGACCGCGCCCAACGGCCCGTCGCAGCAGCGGGTGATCAGGCAGGCGCTGGCCGATGCCGGTCTCGCCGCCGCCGACGTCGACGTCGTGGAGGCGCACGGCACGGGCACCACCCTGGGCGATCCGATCGAGGCGGGGGCGTTGCTGGCCACCTATGGTCAGGACCGTCCGGCCGAACGGCCACTGCTGCTGGGCTCGGTGAAGTCCAACATCGGCCACACCCAGGCGGCGGCGGGCATCGCGGGCGTCATCAAGACGGTGCTGGCGATGCGGCACGGGGTGCTGCCCGCCACCCTGCACGTGGACGAGCCCACCCCACACATCGACTGGACGAGCGGTGCCGTCGAGCTGGTGACCGAGAGCACCGGCTGGCCCGCCGTGGACCGGCCACGTCGCGCGGGTGTCTCCTCGTTCGGCATCAGCGGCACCAACGCCCACGTCATCCTCGAACAGGCGCCGGCCTCACCGCCCGCACCGGCAGCGCCGATCGGCGAGACCCCCGTGCTCTGGCCGCTGTCCGCCAGGACGCCGGACGCCCTGCGCGCCCAGGCCGGGCGGCTGCTCGACCATCTCGACGCCACACCGGCGCCGGACCTCGCCGCCATCGGGCGCACCCTCGCCACAGGGCGCGCCGCGCTCGAACGCCGGGCTGTCGCCGTCGGGCACACCCTGCCCGAACTCCGGGCCGCGCTCGGGGCGTTGGCGGCAGGCCGGACCGATGCCGGCCTCGTCGTGGGCGCCCCCGACGGCGCCCAGGGGCGCACGGCGTTCCTCCTCGCCGGCCAGGCCGCCCAGCGGGCCGCCATGGGGGCCGGTCTCTACCGCGCGGTGCCCGCCTTCGCCGAGGCGCTCGACGACGTCTGCCAGCACCTCGACCCGCACCTCGACCGGCCGCTGCGGCCCCTGCTCCTCGCCGACCCGCACACCCCGGAAGCCGCCCTCCTCGACCAGACCCGCTACGCGCAACCCGCGCTGTTCGCCGTCGAGGTCGCGCTCCACCGGTTGACCACCCGGCTCGGCATCACGCCGGACCTGCTCATCGGCCACTCCCTCGGCGAGCTCGTCGCCGCCCATCTGGCCGGCGTGCTCTCCCTGCCGGACGCGGCCACCCTGGTGGCGGCGCGCGGTCGGCTGATGCAGGACGCCACCCCCGGCGGGGTGATGATCGCCGTCCAGCTCCCCGAGGCGGAGGTGGCCACCGCGCTCACCGGCCTCTCGGACCGCGTCGTCATCGCCGCCGTCAACGGGCCGCGCGGCACCGTGCTCGCCGGCGACGCCGAGGTGACGCGGGAGGTCGCCGCCCGACTCGCCCCGCGCCCCGAACACCGCCGCGAGCTGCGGGTCTCGCACGCGTTCCACTCGCCGCACATGGACGGCGTGCTCGCCGAGTTCCGCGCCGTCGCCGGCAGCGTCAGCTACCACCCGCCGACGGTCCCCGTCGTCTCCAACGTCACCGGTGAGCTGGCCACCACGGAGCAGCTGACCAGCCCTGACTACTGGACCGAGCACATCAGGCGGCCCGTCCGGTTCCGGGACGGCGTCGACACCCTGCGCGCCCTGGGCACCACCACCTACCTCGAACTCGGACCCGACGCGACCCTGGCGGGCCTGGCCGAGGAGACCCTGGCCGCCGCGCACTCCACCGGCCACCTCACCACGGCGGTGCTGAGCCGCCGCCACCCGGAGCCGGTCGCCCTGTGGACCGCACTGGCCCGACTGCACGTCCACGGGATCTCCCCTGACTGGGCCGGTCTGTTCGGCGAGGCGGCCGGTGCCGCCACCGACCTGCCCACCTACGCCTTCGAGGGGCAGCGGTTCTGGGCGGATGCCGCCACATCCGGGCGCCTGGCCGGGGCCGACGCGGTGGACCACCCGCTGATCGACGCCCGGCTGGTGCTGGCCGACGACGAGGGCGAGTTGCTGACCGGGAGCCTCGCCACCGCCGCGCTGCCCTGGATGACCGACCACACCATCGCCGACACGCCGCTCTTCCCGGCCGCGGGCTTCGCCGAACTCGCCCTCACCGCCGGGGACCTGGTGGGCTGCCGCGTGCTGGGCGAGCTGACGCTCGAGACCCCGCTCGCGCTGCCCGCCGAGGGGACAGTGAAGCTGCAGGTTCGCGTCAGCGCCCCCGACGACGCCGGACGGCGCTCCCTCGCCGTCCACTCCCGCGTCCGCGAGGACGCGTCGTGGACCCGGCACGCCGCAGGACGCCTCGAACCCGACGACGCGCGGGAGCCGGCCGGCGAGCCGCTCACCCCGTGGCCGCCAACCGAGGCCGAGGCCCTTGACGTCGACGACGTGTACGCCGGCCTCGCCGACCGCGGCTACCGGTACGGCCCCGCCTTCCGGGGCCTGCGCGCCGCCTGGCGGCGCGGGGACGAACTCCTCGCCGAGGTCGAGCTGCCCGACACCGTCGAGCACGGCCAGTCCGGCGGTGACTTCGCCCTCCACCCCACGCTGCTCGACGCGGCCCTCCACCTGGCCGCCGCCGAAGAGACCGGCCGGTTGCGACTGCCCTTCGCCTGGACCGGACTGCGGCTGCACGCCACCGGCGCCCGCCGGCTGCGGGTGCGGCTCACGCCCACCGGCACGGACCGCCACGCCCTGCTCCTGACCGACACCGACGGGCGGCCCGTGCTCACGGCGGAGGCGCTGACCTGGGCCACGGCCGACGCCGACCGGCTGGCGGGCTCCGGCACCGCCCGGGACGGCCTTTCGCGGCTCGCCTGGCTGCCGCTGGCCGCCCCGACCGAGCCGGCGCGCACCACCGGGTGGGCCGTGCTCGGGGACGACGACCTCGGACTCGGCGGCCGCCGCCACCCCGACCCGTCCGCGATCGAGGAACCCTTCCCCGAGGTGGTTCTCGCACCGGTCGCCGGCCCGGACCCCGACCGGTCGCTGCCCGACGCCGTCACACACGCCGCGGAGCGGGTGCTCGACCTCGTGCAGCGGTGGCTGGCCGAGGAGCGGACCGCCGCCTCGCGCCTGGTGCTGGTGACCCGCGGGGCGACGACCGGCACCGACGCGGCCGCCCTGGCCCAGGCCGCGGTCTGGGGCCTGGTGCGGTCGGCCCAGACCGAGCACCCCGGCCGGTTCTCCCTGGTCGACCTGGCGGACGACCACTCCGCCACCGCCGCGGCGCTGCCGGCGGCCGCTGCCGCCGGGGAGCCGCAGGTCGCCGTGCGCGCCGGCGAACTCCTCGTGCCGCGGCTGCGACGGGTGACCCAGCCGCCGAGCGACACCCCGCGCGACCAGGAAGCCCCGGGCACCGTCCTGATCACCGGCGGCACCGGAGCGCTCGGAGCCGTGCTGGCCCGGTTCTACGCCGTCTCCCGCCCGGGCTGCCATCTGCTGCTGCTGAGCCGGCGGGGCCCGGAGGCCCCGGGGGCCGACCAGCTGCGCGCGGAACTGACCGGGCTCGGCGCCCGGGTCACCATCAGAGCCTGTGACGTGACCGACCGCGCCGCGCTCGCGGCCGAACTCGCCGCGCTGCGTGCGAAGTACCCCCTGACCTCGGTGGTGCACGCGGCGGGCGTGCTGGACGACGCCACCGTCGAGTCCCTGGACGCCGAGCGGCTCGGCCGAGTGCTGCGCCCCAAGGTCGCCGCCGCTTGGCACCTGCATGAGCTGACCAGGGACACCCCCCTCGCCGAGTTCGTCCTGTTCTCCTCGATAGCCGGCACGATCGGCACCGCGGGGCAGGCCAACTACGCGGCGGCCAACGCCTTCCTCGACGGCCTCGCGGACCACCGGCGCGGGCTCGGCCTGCCCGCCGTCTCGCTCGCCTGGGGGCCATGGGCCGCGGACGGCGGGATGGCGGCGGCGCTGACCGATGTCGACCTCGCCCGCTGGCGCGGCATCGGCATCAGCCCGCTGTCCGAGGACGAGGGCCTCACGCTCTTCGCCCGGGCCCTCACCCTGGACGAGGCCAGGCTGTGCCCGGTGCGGATCGACGCGGCGACGGCGACGTCCAGGACCACGGCCGCCGCCCTGCCCGCGGTCCTACGGGGCCTGGTCAGGACGGCGCGGCGCGTGGTGGCGGCCAGCGAAGGGACCGGCGGTTCCGTGCTCCGGGATCGGCTCGCCGGCCTGCCCGCGGAACAGGCGGTCGCGGTCGTGCTGGACGTGGTGCGTGAGCAGGCGGCGGCCGTGCTCGGCATGCGGGACCCGGCCGCCGTCGAACCCGAACGCGCCTTCAGGGAACTCGGCTTCGACTCGCTGGCCGCCGTCGAGTTGCGCAACGGGCTCAACGCGGTCGCCGGCTCGCGGCTGCCCACCACGCTGGTCTTCGACCACCCGACCCCCCTCACGCTGGCCCGCTTCCTGGCCGCCGAGCTGGGCGCCGCCGGCGCCCCGGCGACCGCCCCCGCCCCACGGCTGATCCCGCACGCCCTGGACGAGCCGGTGGCGATCGTGGCGGTCGGCTGCCGCTACCCCGGCGGGGTGCGCTCGCCGCAGGACCTGTGGCGACTGGTGACGGACGGCGCGAACGCGGTCGGCGAGTTCCCCACCGACCGTGGCTGGGACACGCACGCGCTCTACGACCCGGAGCCGGGAGTGCCGGGGAAGACCTACTCCCGCCACGGCACGTTCCTCTACGACGCGGCGGGCTTCGACGCCGAGTTCTTCGGGATCTCGCCGCGCGAGGCGCTGGCGATGGACCCGCAGCAGCGGCTGTTGCTCGAGACCTCGTGGGAGACGCTGGAGCGGGCCGGGATCGATCCCCGTGCACTGCGGGGCAGCCGGACCGGCGTTTACGTCGGCGTCATGCACCACGACTACGGCGCCCGGCTCCCCGGGATACCCGACGCCGTCTCCGGCTACTACGTGAACGGCACCGCGGGCAGCGTCGCGTCCGGCCGGGTGTCCTACGCCTTCGGCTTCGAGGGTCCGGCGATGACGGTGGACACGGCGTGCTCGTCCTCGCTGGTCTCGATGCACCTCGCGGCACGGGCGCTGCGCTCGGGCGAGTGTGACCTGGCGCTGGCCGGCGGCGTCACCGTGCTGGCGACGCCCGACGTCTTCACCGAGTTCAGCCGGCAACGCGCGTTGGCGCCCGACGGGCGGATCAAGCCGTTCGCGGCGGCCGCCGACGGCACGTCCTGGGGCGAGGGCGTCGGCCTCGTCCTGCTGGAGCGGCTGTCGGACGCCCGCCGCAACGGTCACCAGGTGCTGGCACTGGTCCGTGGCTCCGCGGTGAACCAGGACGGGGCGTCGAACGGGCTGACCGCGCCCAACGGGCCGTCCCAACAGCGGGTGATCCGCGATGCGTTGGCGAGTGCCGGGCTCGGCACGTCGGACGTGGACGTGGTGGAGGCGCACGGCACGGGCACGACGCTGGGCGATCCGATCGAGGCGGGGGCGTTGCTGGCCACCTATGGTCAGGACCGTCCGGCCGAACGGCCACTGCTGCTGGGCTCGGTGAAGTCCAACATCGGCCACACCCAGGCCGCCGCCGGCGTGGCCGGCGTGATCAAGATGGTCGAGGCGATGCGGCACGGGGTGGTGCCGGGGACCCTGCATGTGGACGAGCCGACGCCGCATGTGGACTGGTCGTCGGGGGCGGTGGAGTTGGTGACGGCCAACACCCCCTGGCCGGGCGTGGACCGGCCGCGCCGCGCGGGCGTCTCCTCGTTCGGCATCAGCGGCACCAACGCCCACGTCATCCTCGAACAACCCCCCGCGATCGCGGACCCCACCCCCGCCGAGCACGACTCCTCGCCGGCGCCGCGAGGGGCGATGCCCTGGCTGCTGTCGGCCAGGGACGACGCGGCGCTGCGTGCGCAGGCGGCACGGTTGCTCGCCCGTACCGCCGACGAGGAGGCACCCCCCGCCCAGGACGTGGCCTGGTCCCTGATGACGACCCGGACGTCCCTCGAGCACCGGGCGGTGGCCATCGGTGCGGACGACGAGGAACTTCGCGCCGCGCTGGGTGCCCTGGCAGCCGGCGAGACGCACTCGGGGCTGGTCACGGGCGAGGTCGTGCCAAGCGGGCGGCTCGCCTTCCTCTTCACCGGGCAGGGCGCCCAACGTGTCGGAATGGGGAGGGAGCTGTACGAGACGTTCCCCGCCTTCGCCGAGGCCTTCGACGCCGTCTCCGCCACGCTGAGCCGGCATCTCGGGACATCGGTGCGCGAGGCCGTCTTCGCCGCCGACAGCCCGCGGGCACGCGAGGCGCTGCAGCGCACCGAACTGGCCCAGGCGAGCCTGTTCGCGGTGGAGACCGCCCTGTTCCGGCTCGTCGAGTCCTGGGGACTGCGGCCCGACCACCTGGTGGGCCACTCCCTCGGCGAACTCGTCGCGGCCCATGTGGCGGGGGTGTGGTCCCTCGAGGACGCCAGCGCCGTGGTGGCGGCGCGCGGCCGGCTGATGGGAGCCATGCCGGCCGGTGGTGTGATGGTGTCGCTGCGCGCCGGCGAGACCGCCGTGCGCGAGTCCCTGGAGGGTTACCAGGACCGGGTGTGCGTGGCCGCCGTCAACGGGCCGGCGAACATCGTCATCTCGGGCGAGGCGGACGCCGTCCAGGAGGTGGCGGAGCGGTGGCGCGGCCGGGGGGTCGAGCCCCGCCGGCTGCGGGTGAGCCACGCCTTCCACTCGCCGCACATGGACGGCATGTTGGAGGAGTTCGGCCACGTCGTGGCCGGCGTCTCGGCGCGCCCGCCCCGGGTGCCGGTCGTCTCCAACGTGACCGGACGTCTCCTCACCGACGAGGAGGCCCGCTCGCCGGAGTACTGGACGCGGCAGGTCCGCCAGCCGGTGCGGTTTCACGACGGCATGACACACCTGCGCGAGCGCGGAGTGGGTGCCTTCCTCGAGCTGGGGCCCGATGCCGTACTGACCGTCCTCGGCCAGGAGTGCCTGGTCGAGGAGACCGGCGGGGAGGCCGCCCCGACGCCCCTGCTGATTCCGGCGCTCCGCCGTGACAGGGCCGAGCCGCGCGCGCTGCTCGACGCCGTCGCCCACCTGCACGTCCGCGGCCTCGCCGTCGACTGGCGCGCTCTCGTCGGAGGCGGAGACGCCAGGACCGTCGACCTGCCCACCTACGCCTTCCAACGTGACCGGTACTGGATCGCTTCGAGCGACGCGGCCGGGGACCCGGACACCCTGGGGGTGGCCGACGGCGACCACCCGTTGTTGGGCGCGGCCGTGGCACTGGCCGGCGAGGACAGCCATGTCTTCACCGGTAGGCTCTCGTCGCACACCCATCCGTGGCTGGCGGACCACGCCGTCCGGGACGCGCCGCTGCTCGCCGGGACGGCACTGGTCGAGCTGGCGCTGCGCGCGGGCCGCGAGGTCGGCCGCGACCTGCTCGAGAACCTCACGCTCGAAAGGCCGCTGCTGCTGCCCGCGACCGGCGCCGTGCGGATCCAGGTGCTGCTCGGTCCCGCGGACGACCAGGAACGTCGGGCCGTCACCATCCACTCCCGGCCGGCGGACGCGCCCGACGAACTCCCCTGGATCCGCCACGCCACGGGCTCCTTCGCCCCCTTCGCGGGCGGGCCGGTGCCGGGCACCGGTGGAACCACGGCCTGGCCGCCGGCCGACGGCGTCCCGCTCGACGTCGCCGAGCACTACGCGCGACTGGCCGCCCGCGGCTACCAGTACGGCCCCGCGTTCCGAGGGCTCGTGGCGGCCTGGCAGGACGGGCATGCCGTCCACGCCGAGGCCGCTCTCCCCGAGGCGGCCGGTCGGGCCGACGGCTTCGGTATCCACCCCGCCCTGTTCGACGCCGCGCTGCACGCCGCCCTCCGCTCGTCCGACGAAACGGTCGTACCGTTCATCTGGCGCGACGTCCGGCTCCACGCCACCGGCGCGAGCGTGGTGTACTCCCACGTCGACGCCAGCGACCCGGAGCGCTTCGCGATCACGCTCAGTGATCCGAACGGCGCTCCCGTCCTGACCGTCGGCTCCCTGACCCTGCGGCCGGCCCCGGACCTCGCCCCGACGAAGCCGGGGAGCGAGGACCTGTACCAGGTGGCCTGGGAGTCCCTTTCCCTGCCCGAGCCTTCGGCCCCGGCCGAAGGGGTGGCGACGGCCCCGCGGTTGGCGGTGCTTGGCAGCGGCGAGGAAGCCGACGTGCTCACCGACGCCGCCCGCGCCGCAGGGGCCGAGGTGACCGGCCATCAGGACGTCACGGCCCTGCGGTCGGCGCTCGCGGCCGGCGACCCCGTGCCCGATGCCGTCCTCGTGCCCTGCGCCGAACCCGGCGCCCGCACGGAAGCTGACACCTCGTCGGCCACGCACGCCACGGCACGGGCGGCCCTCGACCTGCTGCGGGCCTGGCTGAGCGACAGCCTTCTCGCCGGAGCCCGGCTGGTCCTCGTGACCCGGCGCGCCGTCGCGGCACGGGACGGCGAAGACGTGCCCGGCCTGGCCGCCGCCCCCGTGTGGGGCCTCGCGCGATCGGCCCAGACAGAGAACCCGGGCCTGTTCGTCCTCGTCGACCACGACGGCGACCCGGCGTCGCTCCGCCTGCTCACCGGTGCTCTCGCCACCGAGGAGCCCCAACTCGCCCTGCGTGCGGGTGCCTGTCTCGTACCACGGTTGGCGAGGGAACAGGCGGCCGCCTCCACGCGCCTCGTCGCGCCGGCCGAGGGCCCCTGGCGGCTGGACTTCACGGCCCCCGGGTCGGTCGAGAACCTGGCCCTCAAGCCCCACCCCGACTTCGATCGGCCGCTGGCCGAGGGCGAGATCCGCGTCGGGCTGCGCGCCGCCGGCCTCAACTTCCACGACGTGATGACCGGGCTCGGGCTCGTCTCCGACGGTCAGCCACCCGGTGGAGACGGCGCCGGCATCGTGCTGGAGACCGGCCCCGGCGTGCGGGACCTGGCGGTCGGGGACCGCGTCATGGGCCTGTTCACCGTCGGCACGGGACCGGTCGTGATCGTCGATCGACGGTTGGTCGTCCCGATACCCGAGGGGTGGAGCTACACCGAGGCGGCGACCCTGCCGGTGGCCTTCCTCACCGTGTACTACGGGCTCATCGACCTCGCCGCCATCAGGCCGGGCGAGCGTCTGCTCGTCCACGCGGCGACGGGCGCCGTCGGAATGACGGCGCTCCAACTCGCCCGCCACTGGGGCGTCGAGGTGTACGGCACGGCGAGCCCGGGCAAGTGGGAGACGCTGCGCGCGCAGGGGCTCGACGACCGGCACATCGCCAGTTCCCGCACGCTGGAGTTCGAACAGCACTTCCGTACCGGCACTGGCGGGCGCGGCGTCGATGTCGTCCTCAACTCCCTCGCCGGCGACTTCGCCGACGCCTCGCTGCGGCTCCTGGCGTCCGGGGGCCGGTTCGTGGAGATAGGCCTGACCGATGTCCGGGAGGCCGAGGCAGTGGCCGCCCAGTACGACGGGGTCGCCTATCACGCCTACCACGCCGCCCATGACCCGGGCGCGGACCGCGTCCAGGAGATGCTCGGCCAACTCCGGGAGCTCTGCCTGGCCGGCGTACTCAGGCCGCTGCCCAGCACGATCTGGGACATCAGGCAGGCACCCGAGGCCCTGCGCCACCTCGCGCTGGCCAAGCAC
Organism: Streptomyces sp. NPDC127098; assembly: GCF_042722465.1. Taxonomy (NCBI): domain Bacteria; kingdom Bacillati; phylum Actinomycetota; class Actinomycetes; order Kitasatosporales; family Streptomycetaceae; genus Streptomyces; species Streptomyces sp. NPDC127098. Next base: position 48,022 of record NZ_JBHXFJ010000011.1, on the reverse strand, counting down.
ACGGGCAAGGTCGTGCTCACCGTTCCGCCCACCGCCGACCAGGCGCGGAGCACCACCGCGGGCACGGTGTTGATCACCGGCGGAACCGGCGTGCTGGGTCGGTTGGTCGCTCGTCACTACGCGCGTGAGGGTCGGGCCGGTCATGTGGTGCTCGCGGGTCGGCGTGGTGCGGACGCGCCGGGTGCCGCGGAGATCGTCGCGGAGTTGGCGGAGTGTGGTGTGAGCGCCGCCGTGGTGGCTGCCGACGTGGCGGATCGGGAGGCGTTGGCCGGGGTGATCGCCGGCCTGCCGGCCGATCGTCCGCTGACCTCCGTGGTGCATGCGGCGGGCGTGTTGGATGACGGTCTGGTCGGTGCGTTGACGGCGGAGCGGTTGGCGGCGGTGTTGCGGCCGAAGGTTGATGCGGCCTGGCATCTGCACGAGCTGACCCGGGACCTGGATCTGGACGAGTTCGTGCTGTTCTCCTCGTCGGCGGGAACGCTCGGCACCGGAGGCCAGTCGGCCTACGCGGCGGCCAATGTGTTCCTCGACGCGCTGGCCGCGTACCGCCGTGCGCGAGGGCTGCCGGCCGTCTCGCTCGGCTGGGGGCTGTGGGCCGAGGCCAGCGGCATGACCGGACACCTCACCGAAGCCGACCAGGCCCGGATGGCCCGCCTCGGCCTCACTCCGATGAGCACCGACCACGGCCTTGGACTCCTCGACGCGGCGCGGGCCGTCGACCGGCCGCTGCTGCTGCCGATGACGGTCGACACCGCGGCGCTCGGCGCCTCCCCCGACCTTCCGGCGACGCTGCGTGGCCTGGTCCGGGGACGGACCCGCGGAGCAGCCGTGCTCGGCGTGGCGTCCGCCGCCCGCACCGTCGCCGACTCCGCCCTGGCGACCCGCCTGCGCGGGCTCACCGAAGGCGAGCGGGCCCGGACCCTTCTCGACCTGGTGACGCGCGAGGCCGCGATCGTCCTGGGGCGGGCGGACGCGGGCGGAATCGGGACAGAGCGGCGGTTCTCGGAGATCGGCTTCGACTCCCTCACCTCCGTCGAGCTGCGCAATCGGCTCAACGCCGCGACCGGGCTGCGGCTGCCGGCCGCCCTGACGTTCGACTACCCCACTCCGGAGGCCCTCGCCGGGGAACTGCTGATCCGCCTCACCGGACGACAGGAGCCCGCGGCGGCCCCGGGTGCCGAGCACACGGGCGTCCGCACGGACGACGAACCGATCGCGATCACGGCCATGGCCTGCCGCTTCCCCGGCGGGGTGCGGTCGCCCGAGGACCTGTGGCGGCTGGTGTTCGAGGGCGTCGACGCCATCGGGCCGTTCCCGACCACCCGCGGCTGGGACCTGGACGCGTTGGTCGACCCCAATCCCGACCGGTCGGGGACCACCTATGTCGCGCAGGGTGGATTCCTGCACGACGCGGGGGAGTTCGACGCGGAGTTCTTCGGGATCTCGCCCCGTGAGGCGCTGGCGATGGATCCGCAGCAGCGGTTGCTGTTGGAGACGTCGTGGGAGGCGTTGGAGCGGGCGGGGATCGAGCCCGGCACGTTGCGCGGCAGCCGCACCGGCGTGTTCGTCGGCGCGATCCCCCAGGAGTACGGGCCGCGGCTGACGCAGGCCCCCGCCGAGCTCGGCGGACACCTCCTGACCGGCAACACCACGAGCGTCGCCTCGGGGCGTATCGCGTACGCGTTGGGGTTCGAGGGGCCCGCGCTGACGGTGGACACGGCGTGCTCGTCGTCGTTGGTGGCGTTGCACATGGCGGTGCGGGCGCTGCGTAACGGTGAGTGCGATCTGGCGTTGGCCGGTGGGGTGACGGTGATGCCGGCGCCGGGCGTGTTCGTGGAGTTCAGTCGGCAGCGTGGGTTGGCTCCCGATGGCCGCGTCAAACCCTTCTCCGCGGGGGCGGATGGTACGGCGTGGGGTGAGGGTGTCGGGTTGTTGTTGGTTGAGCGGTTGTCAGACGCGCGGCGTAACGGGCACCGGGTGTTGGCGGTGGTCCGTGGTAGTGCGATCAATCAGGACGGGGCGTCGAACGGTTTGACGGCGCCGAACGGTCCCTCGCAGCAGCGGGTGATTCGGGAGGCGTTGGCTGACGCGGGGTTGACCACGGCTGACGTGGATGTGGTGGAGGCGCACGGGACTGGTACGACGTTGGGTGACCCGATCGAGGCAGGGGCGTTGTTGGCCACCTATGGTGAGGGTCGTCCGGTGGAGCGTCCCCTGTTGTTGGGGTCGCTGAAGTCGAATATCGGTCATACCCAGGCGGCGGCCGGCGTCGCGGGTGTGATCAAGATGGTTCTGGCGATGCGGCACGGGGTGGTGCCGGGGACCCTGCATGTGGACGAGCCGACGCCCCATGTGGACTGGTCGTCGGGGGCGGTGGAGGTGGTGACGGCCAACACCCCCTGGTCCGAGGCGGAGCGGCCACGGCGCGCCGGCGTGTCCGCGTTCGGCATCAGCGGCACCAACGCCCACGTCATCCTCGAACAACCCCCCGCGATCGCGGACCCCACACCTGGCGAGCAGGACTCCTCGCCGGCGCCCCGAGGGGCGATGCCCTGGCTGCTGTCGGCCAGGGACGACGCGGCGCTGCGCGCCTACGCGCGCACCATGCTCGACCGCCTCGCGGGGGAGACCGGGACGGATCCGGCGGCCATCGGGCGTGCCCTGGCACAGACCAGGACGGCACACGAGCATCGGGCCGTCGTCCTCGGTGGCGAACTCGGCGAGTTCCGCGCCGGGCTCGCGGCCCTCGCCGCGGGGAAGGAAGCCGACAACCTGGTGACCGGCACCTCCGGCGGGCAGCCGGGCGGCACGGTCTTCGTCTTCCCGGGCCAGGGCGCTCAGTGGGCCAGGATGGGCGTCGAACTCAGTGCGACCTCAACGGTGTTCGCGGAGCACCTCGCGGCCTGCGCCGATGCGCTCCGGCCGTACACCGGCTGGGAGCTGCTCGACGTGCTCACCGAGGCCGACGGCGCGCCGCCGCTCGATCGGGTGGACGTGGTCCAGCCCGCGCTGTTCGCCGTGATGGTGTCGCTGGCCAGGCTGTGGGAGTCGCTCGGCATCACTCCGGACGCCGTCGTCGGGCACTCCCAGGGCGAGATCGCCGCCGCGCACATCGCGGGCGTGCTGACGCTCGAGGACGCCGCCCTCGTCGTGGCCCGTCGTTCCAAGGCGCTCACCGCGCTCGCCGGCAGCGGCGGCATGGTCTCACTGCCGCTCGACCGCGACCGGGCCGCCGAACTACTCGTCCCCTGGGCCGGCCGGCTGACCGTCGCCACCGTCAACGGCCCCGGCAGCACCGTCGCGGCGGGCGAGGCCACCGCCGTCGAGGAGCTGCTCGCGCACTGCGCAGACCGGGGGATCGGGGCCCGCCGAATCCCGGTGGACTACGCCTCGCACTCACCGTGGGTCGACGCCGTCCGCGACGAACTGCTCGCCCAACTGGCGACGGTGCGCCCTCGCACGCCCGAGATCCCCTTCCACTCCACGGTGGCCGGCCTGTCGGGTGGGCCACTGCCAGAAGGCACCGCCCTTGACCACGCCTACTGGTTCGAGAACCTCCGCGAGCCCGTCGAGTTCGAGAGCGCCACGCGTGGCCTGCTGGCCGCGGGCCACACGCTGTTCGTGGAGGTCAGCCCCCATCCGGTGCTGGTGCCCGCGATGCGCGAGACGGTCGAGGCCCACGGCGCGGACGACCGCGTCGCCGTCGTCGGTACACTGCGCCGCGGCGAGGGCGAACGACGGCTGCTCACCTCGCTGGGCACGGCGGTCGCGCACGGTTCAACCCCCGACTGGCCCGCCGTGCTGGGCGTGGGACCGGCCGACCCCGCCGAACTGCCCACCTACCCGTTCCAACGTCGCCGCTACTGGCTCGACCCGGCGGGTACCGCGGGCGCCGCGCCCGACCCGGCGCCCGATCCCGCGCAGGCCGCCGAGCGGGAGTTCTGGGGCGTCGTCCTCCAGGAGGACCCGACCACCCTGGCCGGCATGCTCGGGCTCGCCGACCCCGGGGCGCTGACCCCCCTGGTGCCGGCGCTCGCCTCCTGGCGCCGGCGCGGCGTCGACCGCTCCCGCATCGACTCCTGGCGCTACCGGGAGTCCTGGGAGCCGTACACCGAGCTTGGCCGGGGCGACGCCGCCGGCGTTCCCAGCGGCACCTGGCTGCTGCTGATCCCCGCAGGCCATGCCGAGCACCCCTGGGTGAACGCCGTCACGGCCGCCCTTGAGGCGCGCGGCGCCGAGCCCCTGCCCATCGTCCTCGACCCCGCCATACCGGAGCACCAGACGCTGGCCGAACCGCTGCGCGCCGCAGTCACCGCCGCCGGCCGGCCGCCGGCCGGCATCCTCTCCCTGCTCGCCCTCGACGAGGGCCCGCACCCGGTCAAGCCGACCCTGCCGGTCGGCCCGACGCTGAACCTCGCGGTGATCAGGATCCTGGAGGAGGCCGGCGCCACCGTCCCCGTGTGGTGCGCCACCTTCGGCGGCGTCGACGCTGGCCAAGGCGGCACGAGGCTCAGCCCCACCCAGGCCATGATCTGGGGGGCCGGACGATCCATCGCCCTGGAGAACCCGGAGGTCTGGAGCGGGTTGGTCGACCTGCCGGCGTCACCGGAGGACACGGTGATCGCCCAGCTGAGCGCGGTGCTCGGGCAGCACGACGCCGAGGACCAGATCGCCCTCCGGCCGGCCGGAGCCCTGGTGCGACGCCTCGTCAGGGCTCCCCTCACCACCGCGCCCGCCGACACGGAGTGGCGGCAGCGCGGCACCACCCTGATCACCGGCGGCACCGGCGGCCTGGGCGCCGGCGTCGCCCGCCGGCTGGCCGCCCGCGGCGCCGAGCACCTGCTGCTGGTCAGCCGCCGCGGGCCGCAGGCCGAGGGGGCCGCCGAACTCGCCGCCGAACTGCGAGCGCTCGGCAGCCGGGTGACCCTGGCCGCCTGCGACATCGCCGACCGCGACGCGCTGGCTCGGCTGCTCGCCGAGGTCCCCGCCGACCTGCCCGTCCGCGCGGTCGTGCACACCGCGGCGGTCAGCGTCTACCGGCCCGTCGCCGAGAGCACCCTGGACGACGTGGACCAGGTGCTCGTCGCCAAGGTGCGGGGCGCGGTCAACCTGGACCGGCTGCTCGCCGACGCGCCGCTCGACGCCTTCGTGCTCTTCTCGTCAGCGACCGGCACCTGGGGCGGCGCTGGCCTCGCCGCCTACGCGGCCGGCAACGCCTTCCTCGACGCGCTCGCCGCGCGCCGCCGCGCCGACGGCCTACCGGCCACGGCGATCGCCTGGGGTACCTGGGGCGGCTCCGGTCTCGGCGCCGACGAGCGGACCCGCGCCTTCATGAACCGGACGGGCGTGCACTCCATGCCGCCCGAGCAGGCCATCGACGCCCTCGAACTCGCCATGGCCGTGGGGGAGTCCGGACTCACCGTCGTCGACGTCGACTGGGACGCCTTCGCCCGCTCGTACGCAGCGGTCCGCCCCGCGCCGCTGCTCTCCGGCATCCCGGAGGCCCGCCGGGCCATGACACCGGCGGGTGAAGCCGGTGCGGACGACGACGGCCCGCGCGGAACCGCGTTCGTCGAGCGGCTCGCCGGCCTCCCGGCCGCCGAGCAGCACGCCGCCCTGCTCGACCTGGTGCGGGCCGAGGTGGCGGCGGTGCTCGGCCACGACAGCCCGAAGGAGGTGGCGGCCGACCGCCCCTTCCAGGACCTGGGGTTCGACTCGATGACCTCCCTGTCGTTGCGTGTCAGGCTGCGGGTTGCCACCGGGCTGCGCCTGCCGGCCACGCTGGTGTTCGACCATCCGACCGCGGACGCCCTCGCCGGCTGGCTGCGCCAGGAGATCCTCGGCGCCCAAGCCCCCGACGAGCCCTCGGTGTTCGGGCAGCTCGACCAGTTGGAGGCGGCCCTGGCCAAGGTCGAGGACCCGGTCGCCCTCCGGGCCCAGGTCACTTCCCGGCTCAGCCAACTGCTCGACACCTGGCGAGAGCTGTCGGTCGGCGCCCCCGCCGACGGGGCGCGGCTCAGCCAGGCGTCCGACGAAGAACTGTTCCAGATGCTCGACGACGAGTTCGGCATCTCCTGACCGGTCACTTTCAGCAGGCGGATATAGGGGTGTTTGTTGTCATGCCAAGCTCGGCACACGGGCCGGTGAGCGACCCGGAGAACGAGGAGAAGCTCCGTTACTTCCTCAAGAAGACGATGTCCGACCTGCGGGTGGCCAGGCAGCGGCTGGCCCAGGTCGAGTCACGGCTGACGGAGCCCATCGCGATCGTCGGCATGGGATGTCACCTGCCGGGCGGCGTCGAGAACCCCGACGAGCTGTGGGACCTGGTGGCCGGCGGCGTCGACGCGATCGGTGAGTTCCCCACCGACCGCGGCTGGGACCGGTCCGCGGTCTACGGGCCCGACGCGGCGGCCGACGGCCGCCCCACCCCCTTCGAGGGCGGCTTCCTCGACGGCGCCACCACCTTCGACGCCGAGTTCTTCGGCATCTCCCCGCGCGAGGCCGCGGTCATGGACCCGCAGCAGCGCCTGGTGCTGGAGACCGCCTGGGAGACCCTGGAACACGCCGCCGTCATCCCGGCCGACCTGCGCGGCAGCAGGACCGGCGTCTACGTGGGAGTGCGCGCCGCCGACTGGGAGTCCGGCTGGTACCGGGCCCGCGAGGCCGCCGGATTCGGCGTGACCGGCGGCACCCTGTCCGTGCTGTCCGGGCGCGTCGCCTACCACCTCGGCCTCGAGGGGCCGGCCGTCACCGTCGACACCGCCTGCTCGGCGTCGCTGGTCGCCGTGCACCTCGCCGTGCAGGCCCTGCGTTCCGGGGAGTGCGAGCTGGCGCTGGCCGGCGGCACCACCGTGATGACGCAGCCGGCCGAGTTCACGTCCTTCTCCCGGCAGGGCGCCCTCGCCAGGGACGGCCGCTGCCGGGCCTTCGCCGCCGCCGCCGACGGACCCGGCTTCAGCGAGGGCGTCGGCCTCGTCCTCCTGCAACGGCTCTCCGACGCGCGCCGCGACGGACGACGGATCCTCGCCGTCGTCCGAGGCAGCGCCGTCAACCAGGACGGTGCGTCCAACGGACTGACCGCCCCCAGCGGCCCCTCCCAACAGCGCGTCATCCGCCAGGCGCTGGACGCGGCCGGGCTCACCGCGGCCGACGTGGACGTGCTGGAGGCGCATGGCACGGGCACCCGGCTCGGTGACCCCATCGAGGCGCAGGCCCTCCTCGCCACCTACGGCCGCGACCGGCCGGCCGACCGGCCGGCGCTCCTCGGCGCCCTGAAGTCGAACATCGGCCACACCCAGGCGGCGGCCGGAGTGGCCGGGCTGATCAAGATGGTGCAGGCGATCCGGCACGGCCACGTGCCGCCGACGCTGCACGTCGACCGGCCGACCCCCCTCGTCGACTGGGACTCCGGCGCCATCCGGCTGGCCACCGAGGGACGGGCCTGGCCGGAGACCGGCAGGCCCCGGCGCGCCGCCGTCTCCGCCTTCGGTATCAGCGGCACCAACGCCCACGTGATCGTCGAGGAGGCGCCCGTCGACGAGGAGCCGGCGCCCACCGGCCGCGTGACCGCCGCCCCCGGCGCCCCCATGCCCTGGGTGCTGTCGGCCCGCGACCCGCGGGCGCTGCGCGGCCAGGCCCGCCGGCTGCTCGACCGCCTCGACCGCGAACCCCGACCGGAACCCGCCGAGGTCGGCCACGCGTTGGCCGCCACCAGGACCCCGTTCGAACACCGTGCCGTGCTCCGCGGCCGGACGGCCGCCGAGGCGCGCTCCGCCCTTGCCGCGCTCGCCGCCGGCACGGCGGACGCCGCTCTCACGGTCGGCGTCGCCGCGCCGGAGCCCGGCAGGACCGCGCTGCTCCTCACCGGCCAGGGCGCCCAGCGCCCCGGCATGGGACGCGAACTGCACGCCGCCTTCCCCGTGTTCGCCGAGGCCTTCGATGAGGCGTGCGCCGCCTTCGAGGGACTGCTGCCGACGCCCCTTCGGGACGTCGTCCTCGGCGCCGACGGAGCGCCGGGCAGCGGTGCGCTGAGCGGCACCGGCTTGGCGCAGCCGGCCCTCTTCGCCTACGAGACCGCCCTCTACCGGCTCTGGCGCTCCTGGGTGCCGACCGCTCCCGACTTCCTGCTCGGCCACTCGCTCGGTGAGATCACCGCGGCCCACCTCGCCGGCGTGCTGTCCCTGCCCGACGCGGCCCGGCTGGTCGCCGCCCGCGCTCGGCTGATGCAGGACCTCCCGGCCGGCGGCGCGATGGCGGCGGTCGCCGCCACCGAGAAGGAGGTCGCCGCGGAACTCGCCGCCCACGCGACCCCCGCCCGCCCGGCGGTGATCGCCGCCGTCAACGGGCCCTCGTCCGTGGTGATCTCGGGCCACGAGGAGACGGTGACGCGCGTCGTCCTGGCCTTCGCCGACCGCGGCACGTCCACCAGCCGGCTACCGGTCTCGCACGCCTTCCACTCGCCACTGATGGAGCCGATGCTCGACGAGTTCGCCGAGGTGCTCCGCGACCTCACCTTCGCCGAACCCGAGATCCCGCTGGTCACCAACCTCACCGGCCGCGTCGCCGAACCCGGCCGGCTCACCACCCCCCAGTACTGGCTCGACCAGATACGCCAAACCGTCAGGTTCGGCGCCGGCGTCGAGACGCTGCGCGCCGAAGGCGTCACGGCGTTCGTGGAGATCGGACCCGACGCCGTCCTGACGCCCGCCGTCCTGGAGAGCCTCGGCACGGGGCCCGACGCCCTCGCCCTCGCCGTCCAACGCCGCGGGGGCACGGCGCGCGCCCACCTCGACGACGCCCTGACCGCCGCCTTCCTGCACGGTCTCGAGGTCGACTGGACCCGCGCCTTCGACACCGGCGGGACACGCCACCACCTCGACCTGCCCACCTACGCCTTCACCCGTAGCCGCTACTGGCCGACCCCGACACCCGTCGTCGGCGCCCGTGCCACCGTCCCGCATCCCCTGATCGACGGTGTGGTCCGCGACCCGGTCACCGGCCGCCTCGAACTGACCGCGCGGCTCTCCACCGCCGCCGCGCCCTGGCTCGCCGACCACGTCGTGCTCGGCCGAGTGGTGGTCCCCGGCGTCGTCTTCGTGGAACTCGCCCTCCAGGCCGGCCGCGAGGCCGGCTGCCCCGTGGTCGAGGAGCTGGATCTGGAGAGCCCGCTGCTGCTGCCGGCCCGGGCCACCGCCGTCGTGCGGATCACCCTGGACCAGCCGGGACCGACCGGCCGCCGGGCGCTGCTCCTCGAGTCGCGACCGGCGGACGCGGCCCCCGACGCGCGCTGGGTGCGGCACGCCACCGGCACGGTCGTCGCCTCAGCGCCCGCGCCGGAGCCGGCCACCCTGACCCAGTGGCCACCGGCCGGCGCCGTCCCGCTCGACGGTCCGGACCTCTATGAGCACGCTGCCGACTCCGGCTTCTCCTTCGGGCCGTCCTTCCGCGGGCTCGTCGCGGTATGGCGACGCGGAGACGAGACCTTCGCCGAGGTCCGACTCGCCGAGGAACTACGCGAGCGGGCCGGCGGCTACCTGATGCACCCCGTCCTGCTCGACAGCACGCTCCATCCGCTCGGCCTCGACATGGTCGGCGAGACCAGGCTGCCGTTCGCCTGGAACGGAGTGCGGCTCTCCCCGCCGGAGACCACCACGCTCCGGGTCAGGATCGGCCCCGCGTCCTCGGGCGAGGGCCACTCCGTCACCCTGGCCGACGACCGGGGCACCCACGTCGGCGGCATCGACTCCCTCGTGATGCGGGCCGTCACCACCGCCAGGCTCGACGCGGCGATGGACGAGCCGGGCGACGCGCTGTACCGGGTGGCGTGGCAGCCTCTGCCCGCGCGGGACGCCCGCCCGACGCCGGGGCGCCGGCTCGCCCTGGTCGGCCACCTCCCCCAACCCCTCACCGACCTCGCCCCCCACTATCCCGACCTGGCCGCGCTCGCCGCCGTCACCGGGCCGGGGGCCGCCACGTGTCCCGACACCGTGGTCTGGTGCGCCCCGGAACGGCCGGACCTCGACCCGGCGGCCGGCCCGGCGACCGGAGTGCGCGAGGCCCTGCTCGAGATCCAGCGCTGGCTCGCGGACGACCGGCAGGCCTCCTCCCGCCTCGTGGTGCTCACCAGGAACGCCGTCGCCACGGACGCGCCGGAACCGGTCGATCCCGCCGGCGCGGCGATCTGGGGCCTCGTCCGGGCGGCCCAGACGGAACACCCGGACCGCCTCCGGCTCGTCGACTGGGACGGCACCCCCGCCTCGGCCGACGCGCTGCGGCACGCGTTGGACGACGACCGGCCCCAACTCGTCGTCCGCGCCGGCCGATGCCACGCGCCGCGCCTGACCCGCGCCACCGGGCAGCGGCTCACCCCACCCGCCGTGGCGGCCTGGCGTCTCGAACCCGGCCACACCGGCAGCCTGACGACCATCCGGCCGGTGCCCCACCCGGCGGCCGAGGCGCCGCTCACCGGCGGGCAGATCCGGGTCGCCGTGCGGGCGGCCGGACTCAACTTCCGCGACGTCCTCAACGCCCTCGGGCAGCTGCCCACCGCGAGCCCGCTGGGCGCCGAGGGCGCGGGCGTGGTCACCGAGGTCGGCCCAGGCGTCACCGGGATCGCCCCCGGCGACCGGGTGATGGGCCTCTGGCCATCCGCTCTCGGCCCCCAGGTGGTCGCCGACCGACGGCTCGTCCTTCCCGTACCCGAGGACTGGACCCTCGCCCAGGCCGCGACCGTGCCCATGGCCTTCCTCACCGCCTACCACGCGCTCCGGGTTCTCGCCGACCTGCGGCCCGGCCAGACCGTCCTGGTGCACGCGGCCGCCGGTGGCGTGGGCATGGCGGCCACCCAGATCGCCCGGCACCTGGGGGCACGGGTCCTCGCCACGGCCAGCCCCGAGAAGTGGCCCCTGCTGCGCTCGGTCGGCATCGCCGCGAACGACATCGCCTCGTCCAGGTCGCTCGACTTCGAACCGGCCTTCCGACAGGCCACCGACGGGCACGGCGTCGACGTGGTGCTGAACGCGCTCACCGGCGACTTCGTCGACGCCTCGCTGAGGCTGCTGGCCCCCGGCGGCCGGTTCGTCGAGATGGGCGTGACCGACGTCCGCGACCCCCGGGAGGTCGCCGCCGCCCACCCCGGCGTCGGCTACGACGCGTTCCTCGTCACCGACCACGGCCCCGACCACCTCGGGCGGCTCCTCGCCGAACTGCGGGACCTCTTCGCCCGCGGCGTGCTGCGTCCCCTGCCGCTCACCGCCTGGGACATCCGGCGCGCCCCCGAGGCGTTCCGCCAGATGCGCGAGGGCCTGCACACCGGCAAGCTGGTCCTCACCGTCCCCCGGCCCCTCGATCCGGAGGGCACCGTCCTGGTCACCGGCGGCTCCGGCACCCTGGCCGGCGAGATCGCCACCCACCTGGTCGCCAGGCACGGCGTGCGGCACCTGCTGCTGGCCAGCCGGCAGGGCGAGCACGCGCCGCGGGCGCGCGCACTCCGCGACGAACTGGCCGCGAGGGGAGCCCGGGTCACCATCGCGGCCTGCGACACCGCCGACCGCGCCCAGGTCGCCGCACTGCTCGACCTGATTCCCGCGGAACACCCGCTGACCGCCGTCGTGCACACGGCGGGCGTGCTCGACGACGGCGTCATCGAGGCCATGACACCGGACCGCCTGACCGCCGTCCTGGCACCCAAGGTCGGTGGCGCCGCCCATCTGGACGAGCTCACCAGGCGGTTCGACCTGTCGGCGTTCGTGCTGTTCTCCTCCGTCGCCGGGGTGCTGGGCAGCCCGGGGCAGTCCAACTACGCGGCGGCCAACGCCGCGCTCGACGCCCTGGCCGCGCGCCGCGCGTCCGCCGGCCTCCCCGCCACCTCCCTGGCCTGGGGCCTGTGGGCCAAGCCGAGCGGCATGACGGGATCGCTCGACGCGGCCGACCTGGCCCGCGCCCGCCGGCTTGGCGTGGGGCCACTGCCTACCGACCGCGCGCTCGCCCTGCTCGACGAGGCACTCGACCGGGCCGACGCGCAGCTGGTGCCGGCCAGGATCGACGGCGAGGCGCTGCGGGACTCCGCCGCCGGCGGCACCCTGCCGGCCATGCTCGAAGGACTGGCCGGCCGGGTGGCCACCACCGGGGCACCGCGCGACCTGCCGGCCGTGTCGGCTCTGGACGCCCGGCTCGCCGCGGCCCCCGAAGCCGAGCGGCACGCCATCCTGCTGGACATCGTGCGTGCCGAGACCGCCACCGTCCTCGGCCACCCGGGACCCGCGGCCATCCAGCCCGACCAGTCCTTCCAGACCATGGGCTTCGACTCGCTCACCTCCATCGAGCTCCGCAACCGACTCAGCGGCGCGCTGCGGCTGCGCCTGCCGGCGGCCCTCGCCTTCCGGTATCCCACCCCGGAAGCGCTCGCCCGGAGCCTGGCCGAGGAACTGGCCGACACCCCGACCGCGGCCCCGCCGCACCCCGACGCGGCGACCGGCGGCGACGCAGGTCAGGGCCCCGGCCCGGGCGAGCTCTATCGACGGCTCGTCCTCGACGGCCGGGACGAGCAGGCGGAGACGCTGATCGCCAGTGCCGCCGGCGTTCGGGACCGCTTCGAGGCGCCGTCCCGCGCCGTGTACGGGGCGCCCGCCCTGACCCGGCTTTCCTCGGGTGACGAGGTGCCGGAACTCATCGCCCTGCCACCGCTGGCGCCGGTCGACGGGCACGCCCAGTTCGTCCGCCTCGCCGAGCAGTTGCGTGGCCGGGCCGGCCTGTCGATCCTCGCCATCCCCGGCTTCCGGCAGGGCGAGCCGCTCGCGGCCACCCGGGACGTCCTGGTCGGTGCCCTCGTCGAGGAGCTGCGATCCGATGTCGACCGGCCGTTCGCCCTGCTCGGCTACTCCTCGGCCGGGCCGGTCGCCCACGCGGTCGCGGAACGGCTGGAGAGCGAGGGCGCGCCGCCCGCCGGCGTGGTCCTGCTCGACAGCTACATCCGCGACCAGATGACGCCCCGGTTCCGGGCCGCACTCGGCTACGAACTCGTCGAGCGGAGGCGAGAGTTCGCTGCCCTCGACTTCACCACGGTCACGGCCTGCGGCTGGTATGGCGCGATGTTCCACGACTGGCGCCCGGGGCCGCTGCGGGCCAGGACGCTGCTGGTGCGCCCCGAGCACTGCGTGCCCGAGGCCCCGGACATGCGCACCACCGACCTGACCGACTGGCGCACGGTCTGGCCGCAGGAGACGGAGAACGCCGAGGTGCCGGGCGACCACTGCACGATGATGGCGGAGCACGCGGACACCACCGCCGAGTCCGTCCACCGTTGGCTCGCCGAGCTGCGGGTGCCCAGCGCGTCCGTGCGCTGAGCCCACCCACACCATCGGCGGCCGGCCCACCCGGACGGGCCGGCCGCCGCCTCGGTTAGCGTTGAGGTGCTGTCCGTCACCTCGAAGGGGGAACCCCGGCACATGAGAACGCGATGGCCCCTGCGGGGCCGCCGGTTGGCCGGGGCCCTGGCCGCCCTGGCCGTGCTCGCCGGCGCCGGCACCTGGGTGGCGGCCGGCGACGAGGGCCCTGAGGTGGTGCGGGACGACCGGGTCTTCGAGATGCCGGAGGAGCCTGGCAGCCGTCAGACCGTGCGGATCGACACCTCGTTCTTCACCACGGCCGACGCCGCCGAGCCGCGCCCCGCCGTGCTCCTCGCGCACGGCTTCGGCGGCAGCAAGGACGACGTCAGGCCGGAGGCCGAGCGGCTGGCCCGTGCCGGCTACGCCGTGCTGACCTGGTCGGCCCGCGGCTTCGGGGGCTCCACCGGCCGCATCGGCCTCAACGATCCGGACCGCGAGATCGCCGACGTCTCCCGGCTGATCGACTGGCTCGCCGAGCGCCCCGACATCCGGCTCGACGGCGACGGCGACCCCAGGGTCGGCATCGCCGGCTCCTCCTACGGCGGCGCCGTCGCGCTCCTCGCCGCGGGACACGACGACCGGGTGGACGCCATCGCCCCCCGCGTCACCTACTGGGACCTCGGCCAGGCGCTCTTCCCCGACGGCGTCTTCAAGCGACTGTGGACCGGCATCCTGTTCACCACCGGATCCACCGAGGCCACCGGCTCGCCCGGCGACGACCCGGGCTGCGGCCGGTTCCTGCCCGAACTGTGCGAGCTCTACGAGCGGGTGGCCGTCGCCGGCGAGCCCGACGAGGCCGCCCGCCATCTCCTGCAGGCCCGCAGCCCCGCCGCCGTCGCCGACCGCATCGACGTGCCGACCCTCATCACTCAGGGCCAGCACGACTCGCTCTTCCCCCTCGACCACGCCGACGCCATGGCCGGCGCCATCGAGGCCAACGGCGCACCCGTCAGCGTCGACTGGGTCTGGGCCGGCCACGACGGCGGCATCTCCGAGGCCGGCAGGACCGAGGCCCGCACCCTCGACTGGTTCGACCGCTACCTGCGCGAGGACCCGGCCGCCGACACAGGACCCGGCTTCCGCGTCACCCGGATCAGCGGCTTCGACTCCACCAACGGCTCCACGCTGCTGCGCGGCGCCTCCGGGGACACCTATCCGGGGCTCGCGGGCGAGCCCACCACCATCGACCTCGAGGGCGGCGAGCAGACCTTCGTCAACCCGCCCGGCGGCTCCCCGCCCGGGGTCTCCGCCGTGCCGGGGCTCGGCGCCCTCGCCCGGATCTCCACCCTCGGTCTCGGACTCGCCTTGGACTTCCCCGGCCAGTACGCCGCGTTCGACTCCGCGCCGCTGACCGAGACGGTGCGCGTCACCGGCGCCCCCACCGTCCGGATCCAGCTCGACTCGGACGCCGACAGCGCCGTGCTGTTCGCCAAGCTCTACGACGTCGCGCCGGACGGCGGCAGCCAGAGCCTGCCCGCCCAGCTGGTCGCCCCGCTCCGCGTCGACGACATCGGCGAGGGACGCGTCGTCGACGTCCGCCTCCCCACCATCGACTACCCCTTCGAGGCCGGCCACCGGCTGCGCCTCGTCCTCTCCAGCACCGACATCGGCTACGCCTCGCCGGACGAGCCCGCCACCCACACCGTCTCGCTCGCCGACCCCGGGCTCACCCTCCCCACCGCCCCCGACCTCGCCGGCGGCGCGTCGCCGCTGCCCTGGTGGACCTGGGGCCTGCCGCTCGCCGCCGTCCTCGTCGCCACCACCCTGCTGCTCACCGGCCGGCGCCGCACCCCGGCCGCCGCGGCAGGCCCGGCCGACCCCGCGCCCGACCCCCGGCTCGCCGACGTACCGCTGCGGATCGAGGGCCTCACCAAGCGCTACGCGGGAGCGGGCGACCGGTACGCCGTCCGCGACCTCTCCTTCCAGGTCAGGCGCGGCCAGGTGCTGGGCCTGCTCGGCCCCAACGGCGCCGGCAAGACCACCACGCTGCGCATGCTGATGGGCCTGATCCGCCCGGACGCGGGCGAGATCAGGCTCTTCGGCCACCTGGTCACCCCCGGAGCCCCGGTGCTCTCCCGGGTCGGCGCCTTCGTCGAGGGCGCCGGCTTCCTGCCGCACCTCAGCGGCCGCGCCAACCTGGAGCTCTACTGGGCCGCCACCGGCCGGCCCGCCGCCGACGCCCACCTGGCGGAGGCGCTGGAGATCGCCGGCCTCGGCCCGGCCGTCGACCGCGCCGTGCGCACCTACTCGCAGGGCATGCGGCAGCGGCTCGCCATCGCCCAGGCCATGCTCGGCCTGCCGGAGTTGCTGATCCTCGACGAGCCGACCAACGGCCTCGACCCGCCCCAGATCCGCGCCATGCGCGACGTGATGACGGGGTACGCGGCCGAGGGCCGCACCGTGATCGTCTCCAGCCACCTGCTGGCCGAGGTCGAACAGACCTGCACCCACCTGGTGGTGATGGACGGCGGCCGCCTGGTGCGCTCGGGGCCGGTCGGCGAGATCACCGGATCCGGCGACACCCTGCTGGTCGGCATCGACATCGAGGCCACCGACGCCGTGCTGGAGCGGATCGCCGCGCTGCCCGGCGTCGCCTCCGTGGGCCGCGCCGAGGCCGGGCTGCTCGTCCGGCTCGACGGCCTGACCGCCTCCGAACTCCTCGCCGAGCTCGTGCGGTTGGAGATCCCCGTGCACTCCGTCGGCCCGCACCGCCGTCTCGAGGACGCCTTTCTCACCCTGATCGGAGGCGCCTGATGGCCGCGCCCGACACCACCGCGAGCACCACCGCCACCACGGCCGCCGCCGGCACCACGGCCCTCGACGCGGCGCCCGGCTACGCCGCGCGCCGCACCCTGCCGCTGCGCGTCGAGGCCGTCCGCCAACTGCGCCGCCGCCGCACCCTCGTGCTCGGCGCGCTGCTCGCCCTGCTGCCGGCCGTGGTGGCCGTGGCCTTCGAGGTCGGCGGCCAGCCGGGCGGCGGCGGGGGTGAACTCACCCTGCTCGACACCGCCACCGTCTCCGGCGTCAACTTCGCCGCCACCTGCCTTTTCCTCTCCGCCGGCTTCCTCCTCGTGGTGCCCGTCGCGCTGTTCTTCGGCGACACCGTGGCCGCCGAGGCCGGCTGGTCCTCGCTGCGCTATCTGCTGGCCGCCCCCGTGCCGCGCACCAGGCTGCTGCTCAGCAAGCTGGGCGTGGCGCTGCTGTTCAGCGCCGCCGCCATGGCCCTGCTGCCGCTGGTGGCGCTCGGCGTGGGCACCGCCGCCTACGGCTGGGGCCCGCTCGAACTGCCCACGGGCGGCACCCTGCCGGCCGGCGAGTCGGTGCGCCGGCTCGCCATCGCCGTCGGCTACGTGCTGGTGTCCCAACTCGTCACCGCCGGCCTGGCGTTCTGGCTGTCCACCGCCACCGACGCGCCGCTCGGCGCGGTGGGCGGCGCCCTCGGGCTCACCATCGTCGGCAACATCCTCGACGCCATCACCGCGCTCGGCGACTGGCGGGACTTCCTGCCCGCCCACTGGCAGTTCGCCTGGGCCGACGTCTTCCAGCCACAGCTGGAATGGGGCGGCATGATCCGCGGCGCGGCCATTTCCACGAGTTACGCCCTGGTGCTGTTCGCCCTGGCCTTCCGCGGCTTCCGCACCAAGGACATCGTCTCCTGAGCCGGACCGGGCGCCGCCTCCCGGCGCAGGGCGCGGTGGGCGGGCAGCACGCTGGCGGCCAGGCCGAGCAGCAGGCACCCGACCACCGCGCCCACCACCCAGGACCACGCCACCACCGGTTCCACCGGAACGCCCAGGTTCTCCCGCAGCCCCCGGCTCATGCCCAGCAGGGCCGGAGCGGCCGCGGCCAGGCCCAGCGCGGCGCCGATCGCCACGACACAGCAGGTCTCCCCGGCGACGGCCAGCTGGACCTGACGGCGGGAGGCGCCGGACAGCCGCAGCACCCGGAAGTCACGCACCCGGTCCGAGGTGGCCGCCAGCAGGGTGGAGCCGACGGCGATCGCCGTGTACCCGGCCGTCATGGCCACCAGGATCAGCGTGAAGAGACGTATCAGACGATCCTCCTCCGCGTCGCCGGCCCGCGCCTGTTCCAGGACCGAGACCTCCTCCGCCCCCAGCTCCGCCGGAGGACGGGCCGGAGAACCACCGGTGCGGAAGACGACGTCGGCCAGTGCTGAGGGGTCACGCTCCCGAACCGCCTCGGCCGGCAACAGCAGCTGGTAGGGCAGGTCGTCGCCGACCACCGCCGCCACCCGGGGACGCTCCACCCGGCCGTCCTCGAAGACGAGGTCGGCGTTCGCACCCTCCGACCAGCCATGCGCGGCGGCCACCGCCGCGCTCACCACGACGGTGCCCTCGGCCGGCGCGGGCGCGGCGTGGACCGCCTCGAACCCCGGGAAGACGCCGGCCGCCTGCAAGGCGGACCCGTCGGCCCCCGCGTAGACGGTGGTCGACAACACCGCGGTGCCCTCGACACCGTCGGCGGCCGCGGCCGAGAGGCCGGGCGTGCCCCGCGGGACGATGGCGGCCTCCGCCCGCACGGCCGCGGCCTGGCTCGCGGCGTCCGCGCCGGCGGTGGTCTCCACCGTGCTGGTGATCAGCACGGCGAACGCCACCGTGGCCAGCACCGGCGCGATCGTCGCCGAGGTACGGCGCACCGCGGTGCGCATGCTCTCGCGCACCAGCATGGCCGTCGCCCCGGGACGTGACGCGAGCGGCCGGGCCAGGGCGCTGACGACGGGCCGGGTGAGGGCCGGGCCGAGGACGGTGAGCCCGGCGGTCAGACCCATCGCGGCGCCGAGCCCCAACAGGACCATGGCGTCAGGCCCGGCGGCGGCCGTGCCCACGGCACAGGCCAGGCCGGCGCCGGTCAGCCCGAGCCCGGCCAGCCACCGCCCGCGCGTCATCGGCCGGCTGTCGACCACCGCCTCCCGCATCGCGTCCAACGGAGCCACCCGCGCCGCCCGCCGGGACGCGACCCACACCCCGGCCAGGGCCACCAGGAGTCCGAGGGCGAAGGCCGCCGCCGGCACCCACCAGGTGAACCGCACGGTGAAGCCCACCGGTTGCAGGCCGCCGTCGACCAGCAGCCCGGCCATCACGGGCGCGAGCGGCACCCCGAGCAGCGTCCCGACGCCCGCCGCGAGCCCGCCCACCGCCAGCGCCTCCACGTACAGCACCCGGCGCAACTGCCGCGGCGTCGCGCCGACGGCCCGCAGCAGGCCGAACTCGCGGCGGCGCCTGGCGACCGTGAAGGCGAAGGCCGACGACACGACGAAGACGGTGACGAAGGCGGAGAGCACCGTCATGGCGGTGACCACCTGGGCGCCGATCCACCGCGTCATCTCGTCCTGCTGCGGGGCGAGCGCGTCCCGGGCCGCACCGGACAGCACCCGGCCCTCGGAGCCGACGACCTCCCGCGCCGCCCCGGCCACCCGCGCCGGATCGGCGTCGGGCGCGAGGGTGAGACCGATGACGCGGACGCCGCCCGCCAGTTCACCGGCCCGCTCGTCGGTGACGTAGTAGCCGGGGCCGGCCATCGTCCCCGCGACCGCGAAGTCCACCGGACCCTCCGCCGTGAGGATCGCCACCCGCTCACCCGGCGGAATGCCGAGCGCCCGGTCCACGACGATGTCGTCGCTGGCGACCGGCGGGCCGCCGGCCGTCAGTCCGTAGGAGGCCAGCGCCGCGGTGGACCAGCCTCGGCCCTGCCGCTCGCCGGCGCGCTGCTCGGTGCCGACCGCCTGCGCGTAGAAGTCGCGCACCGGCACCGCAGACTCGACCCCCGGGAGCGCGGCCAGCGCCTCCCGAAGCCGCTCCGCCCGCTCGGGCGCCCAGGGCGGTGGCTGCGCGAACACCCCGCTGACCCGCGCCCCCTCCGGGCTCGCGACCAGCACCGGGGCACCGGCGAGCCGCTCGGGCACGCCCGTGCCGCCCGAGAGCAGGATCAACGAGCTCATCGTCAGCACGGCGACGCCCACCGCGACCGCGACGAAGGAACCGAGGAACGAGGACCAACGCTCCCTGACCATGGCCCACCCGATCACGACCGCACCTCCAGCGCCGCCGTCCTCGCGGCTATCGCCTCGGCCCCCGCGCCGCCGGGCAGCTCGTCCGCCAGCCGGCCGTCCGCCAGCAGCAGGACGCGGTCGGCGAACGCGGCCGCCGCGGGGTCATGGGTCACCATGACCACCGTCTGCCCTTCGGCGTCGACCAACTGCCGCAGCAGCCCGAGTACCAGGCGTGAGGCGGCGCTGTCCAACGCCCCGGTCGGCTCGTCGGCGAAGAGCACCGCGGGGCGCGCCATCAGGGCCCTGGCGATCGCGACGCGTTGTTGCTGCCCCCCGGACAGCTCGCTCGGCCGGTGTCCCGACCGGTCCGCGAGGCCGACCCGTGCCAGGGCCTCGCGCGCCACACCGGCCGCCGGGCGTCGGCCGGCGAGCCGCAGGGGCAGCTCGACGTTCTGCTCGGCGGTCAGGGCCGACACCAGGTTGAAAGCCTGGAAGACGAAGCCCACCCGCTCCCGACGCAGCAGGGTGAGGGCGTCCTCGTCGAGGCCGCCGAGCTCGGTGCCGTCGATCCACACCTCGCCGGCGGACGGGCGGTCGATGCCGGCCGCGCAGTGGAGCAGGGTGGACTTGCCGGAGCCCGAGGGGCCCATCACGGCCGTCATCGTGCCGGGGGAGAAGTCGACGGTGACACCGTCCAGGGCGGCGACGGCATGCTCCCCCACGCCGTGGCGCTTGTGTACGGCGCGGAGCCGGACGGGAGGGGGAGCGAGGGCGGTCTGAGTAACGTTCATGGCTCAAGGCAACGACACGGTGACCCACCGGCACATTGGTGCCTGGGCGAGAACGAATACTCCACCTGGCACTACCGACCGGCCGCCGTCCACTCGGTACGGTCGGTCGCGTGTTTCCCCGTAACGTCCTGGAGGCCCTCAGCTACCGGCCTCTGGGGTATCTCCGTAGCGGCTGGCCCCTGCGGGCGCTGACGTACCTCCTGACCGGCGGGTTCTTCAGTACCACGCTCGGCCTCGCGGTGCTCGGCGTGCTGACCGCCCCCTTCGGCCGGGTGGCCGGGGTGTTCGCCGCCGTCCACATCCTGGCCTTCGCCGTGCTGATGGCGGGGCCGTTCGAGAGGTGGCGCCTCACGCTGATAGACCGCGAGCCGCTGCGCCCGCTCGACGGCTGGCGGACCGTGGGCTACGGCGCCGTCTCGATCGTGGCCGTGGGCTGGGCGGACCTCGCCGTCGTCCTCGTCTCGATCGGCATCCCCGGCTTCCTGCTCTGCGCCCCGTTCCAGCCCACCGCCGCGCCCTGGCAGTCCATCGCGGGACCGGTCGCCGGAGCGGTCCTGCTGCCCGTGGCCGCCTATCCCATCGGCGCCTGGGCCGGGGCTCGCGGCGCCCTGGCCCGCGCCGTGCTCGCCCCGAAGGACCGTGAGCTGCGCGAGGTGATCCGCTCCCGGGCGCGGCTCGTCGACGCCTTCGAGACGGAGCGCCGGCGCATCGAGCGGGACCTGCACGACGGAGCCCAGCAGCGCCTGGTGGCACTCCACCTGAAACTGGGCATCGCCGCGCTCGACCTGCCGCCGGGCGGCGTCGCGGCCAAGGAGGTCGGCGAGGCCCACACGCTCGCCAAGGAGGCGCTCGCCGAGCTGCGCGAGCTGATCAGGGGAGTGCACCCCCAGGTGCTCACCGAACGCGGAATCCCGGCCGCCGTCCGGGACATAGCCGGGCGCTCCCCGGTCCCGGTCGACACGGACCTCGACCTCCCCGACCGACTGCCGCCAGGCGTCGAGGCGACGGCCTACTTCGTGGTCACCGAGGCGCTGACCAACATCGCCAAACACAGCGGCGCCGGCCGGTGCCGCATCGCGGCCCGCAGCACCGAGGGCGTGCTGCGCCTGGAGATCGAGGACGACGGCGTGGGCGGTGCCGACACCGCGCGGGGCAGCGGCCTGATCGGCCTGGCCGACCGGGTCGCGGCGGCCGACGGCAGAATGTTCCTCTCCAGCCCGCCCGGCGGGCCCACCCTGATCAGAGCGGAGATCCCGTGCCACCAGCCCTCCGCATCCTGATCGCCGAGGACGCCGTGCTGCTGCGCGAGGGCATGGTGCACCTGTTGCGCCGCTTCGGCCACGAGGTGCTGGGCGCCGTGGGCGACGGCACCTCACTGCTCGCCGCCGCCCGGCGGCAGAAGCCCGACCTCGTCGTCGCCGACGTCCGCATGCCGCCCGACTACCGTGACGAGGGCCTCCGCGCCGCCCGCAGCCTCCAGGCGGAGCAGCCGGAACTCGCGGTCCTGGTGCTCAGCCAGTACGTCGAGCAGACCTTCGCCGACGAGCTGCTCCAGGACCGCCGGGGCGGCGCGGGGATGGGATATCTCCTCAAGGAGCGGATCGGCGACGTCGAGGAGTTCGCCGACGCCCTCGACCGGGTCGCGGCCGGGGCGACGGTGGTGGATCCCGAGGTGGTGCGTCAGCTGCTGGCCCGGCGCCGGGACCCGTTGAGCCGCCTGACCCCACGCGAGCACGAGGTGCTGGCGTTGATGGCCGAGGGCCGGTCCAACGCGGCGATCGCCCGACGTCTGGTGGTGACCGAGGCGGCGGTCGCGAAGCACATCGCCAGCATCCTGGCCAAGTTGGACCTCCCGCCGGCTCCGGACGACCACCGCCGGGTGCTCGCCGTGCTGGCCTACCTCCAGGTCTGACGGTGGGCGACGCGAGCGCGGGCGCGGCCGACCGTCAGCCGGCCGGCGCCCGGGAGGTCGACAGGGACTCGAAGAGCGCGGTCCACCTGTCCCGGATCGCCTCCGGGGAGTACGCCTGCACGGTGGTCAGCGCCGCGTCGCCCATCTGCGCCCGCAGGCCCTCGTCGGCCATCAGCGTGCGCATCGCCCCGGCCAGCCCTGCCACGTCCTCCGGCGGGACCAGCAGCCCCTCCTTGCCGTCCGTGATCACGTCCGCCGGGCCCGTCGGGCAGTCGAAGCTGACCACCGGCAGCGCGTGCGTCATCGCCTCGATCATCACCATCGGCAGGCCCTCGGCCCGCGAACTCAGCACGTACATCGAGGCCTTGGCGAGCTCCTCGTCCATCTGGTCGGTGCGGCCCATCAGGAGGACGTGGTTGTAGAGGTGGCGTTCGTCGATCATCCTGCGCAGCTGCTGCCTGCGGTCCCCGGTGCCGTAGATCCGCAGCTGCCAGTCGGGGAACTCGTCGACCACCTGGGAGAACGCCTTGATCAGCAGGTCGAAGCCCTTCTGCGGGCGCAGCCGGCCGGCCGCCACGGCGATCCGGCTGGCACACGTCGACGGCTTCTGCTTCAGCGAGTGGACGGCGTTGGGAATGCACTCCACCCGAGCACCGGGCGCGATCCGGAGGTAGTCGCGGCGATCCCGCTGCGTCAGCACCGCGATCGCGTCGAACCGCCCGTACCACCGGGAGATCGCCGCCTGCACGTCCGGTTGGTGCACCGCCAGGTTCATGTGCTCCTGGGCCACCCGCAGCACCCCCCGGGTGGCGAAGCGGGCCGCCAGCAGGTTCAGCGAGGGCCTGGTGGTCACCAGCACCCCGTCCCGCAACTCGCCGAGGTAGCGGATGATCTGGCGCTCGATCCGCCGGGTGAGCGCCGAGTGGCTGCCCTCGCCGCGCGGCACGTGGCGGGGCGGCAGCCCGGCCCGGCGCGCCGCGAGCCGGCCGAGCCACCCGCGGGGCTCGCTTCCCGGGCCCTCGTGTCCCGGTCGCAGGTCGCAGAGGGCGAACAGCCGCACCCGGGGATCCAGCGGGAAGTACGGCCGGTCGGCGCGCCGCAGCACGCTGACCACCCGAACGTCGTGGCCCGCCGCGGCCAGCGCCCCGGCCTGGGTGAACACCGTCCGGATGGTGCCGCCCATCCCATAGGCGTGCAGCAGCAGATAGCGGATCTTCATCGCCCGGGTAGCACCTCGACGGAGAGATTTTCCTTGATCGTGTAGTACGGCCGCACCAGCATCGTCAGGTCGCCCCTGGTGACCTGTTGGCCGGGGAAGACCATGATCTTCTTCTTGCCCCTGATGTCGTCCAGCAGCCGCCCCACCCGTAGCCCGGCACCGCTGTCGTCAGGGGGCACCAGCCACACGTCCCACAGCGCCGGCGGTTCGAACGGGCCCTCGGGCACCAGGTCGGCCACCGGCAGCGAGGCGTCGAAGGCCACCCCGTCGAGCGGCGCCGGATAACACAGCGCGCGCTCGCCCGCCGCGCCGCGCAGCGTCAGCCGCAGCGTCCAGGCGCCGGCCGTCGCCGGCTCGGGTTCGTGCTCGTGCAGCCGGCCGACCAGCCGCAACGCGCCGTCCCGCGGCCACACCTGGGCCAGTTCCGCGTGGCCGCTCACGACGACCGCCCGCTGGGGACCAGCTGGCCGGCAGCCGTCTCCGCCTCCGCGTATCCCCAGGTTTCGCAGATCTCCCGCAGCACCGTCGGCACCGCCTCCGGCGGCGGCAGTTCGCGGCCCGGCTGGACCCGGCCCGACCTGACCTTCTCCCGCCAGTCGCCGAGCCCCTTCTCCAGGCCGGCCGTCCCGCCGGGTGCCTGCCCGTACTCCAGCATCCCCGGCTCGAAGTCGACCTCCAGGAAGTCGCAGACGGCGCGCAGCGTGGTCTCGGGCTCGGCCGTCAACTCCTCGTAGCGCACGGTGTGTCCTGGCAGCGCCTGGCGGGCGCGTTCCACCGCGTTCAGATAGCGCAGCGCGTCGTGCGCGGCGTGCTCGGGGTTGCGCTTGACCGGGTCCGCCTCGTGCCAGGACCGGGCGACGGCGGCCGGGTGACGCAGCAGGAACAGGAACCTCGCGTCCGGCCAGCAGGCGGCGATCCGCCGGAACACGAAGGCGTTGCCCGGGGTCTTCTCGACCAGCGTCTGCTTGCCGGAGCGCACCAGCTCCCGGTGCAACACCCGGTCCCACAGCAGGTGTTCGAGCTCGGTGCGGTCCAGCCCGAGCAGGCTGAGCGAGCGGTCGGCCAGCCGGGTGGCGTGCGCCACCTCGAGGCGGCGGAAGTGCAGTTCGTGCGGCGCGTGCAGCCGGGAGTGCGCGTTGAGGGTCAACCGCAGCAGGGTGGAACCCGAGCGCACCGGCGCGATGACGAAGACGGGCCGGCGCAGCAGCCGGTCGATGGCCGGATCGGCCGGCGGCCGCGGCTCGATCGCGCCCCGGGTGCCGGTCGGGCGCTGGGTGACCGCCGGGCGGGCGACGATCCGAGGGCCGGCGCGACGCACCTGGAAGCCGGTCGCCGAGCCGAGCGCGGCGTTGATTGTCCGAAGCAGTTTCATGGCGAACGAGGCCCAACACCAACGGGGATGAGAAGGAGGAAGATCGATTTCAGGGTCGTTCTTACACCAGACTCACCGCGTCGCCGGGGCAAGACCCGTTGCCGGCCGTGGATAACGCGCGAAGGCTCACTCGCCCGAGTGAATCGGGGAACTCGGGCGAGTGGGCGGGTGGTTCAGCGCGTCATTCCTCGTCGCCCTCGAAGGCGTCGCCGATCTCGTCGATGATCTCGCCCATCACGAGCCCGCCGACCACACCGGCCGCCACGCCCGCGACCATCGCGCCGGCGCCGAAGCCCGAGCGCTCCTCGTCGTGGTGCTCGTGGTGGCCGTGGCCGCCGCCGAAGAAGCCGCCGCCGTGGCCGCCGTGCCGTTGGGCGAGCTGCTGGACCCAGGAGTCCACCAGGGCGTTGAAGTCGGTCTGCCCGACGTCCTGGTGGCTCACGAAGAACCGGTTGATCACGTCGTGCCCCGAGGAGAGGAAGCCGCCCGGCTTGTCGGCCTCCAGCACCACCTCGAGCCCGCCGGGGGAGGCCAGCAGGGAGATCTCGACCTCCCGCATCGCGTGCGCGTACCGCTCCGGCGGGTACATCTCGATCTCCTGGTAGAACGGCAGCGTCTGCCCGGTGCCGCCGATGCGCCCCAGTTCCAGGTCGGCCGACCTGAACCCGAAGCCGAGCTGGCCGAACGCCTCGAGCACGGCCTCCTGCACCGGCAGCGGCCGCACCATCAGCGGGTCGAGGTCGCCCTTGTCCACCGCTCCCGCCACCGCCAGCTCGGTCCGCACCCCGAGCACGATGCCGAGCGGCTGGCCGTAGATCTCGGTGATCGGTGTCTCCCAGGGCACCGGCACCTGGAAGGGCACGCTGAACTCCTGCTCCTCCGCGAGCCGGAAGCCGCCGCCCACCGTGACCCGGTGGAAGGCCACCTGGCCCTCGGTCTCCGAGTCGTGCCCCTCGGCCTCGACCCGGGCCACGAAGTCGAGGTGGATGCCGGTGATCTCGACGTCCATGGAGCCGCCGCGCACCATGACCCGCCCCGTCAGGGTGCTGCCGGGAACGACCGCACCACCGTCCAGGATCGTGTCCACCGAGGGACCGCCCACGCCGATCGCCCCGAGCAGCCGTTTGAACACCATCTCGGCGTTCTCCTTCGAATCTGAGAGTCTGATGAGTCGGATAGATCCTGAAGATCCCATATGTATGGAATCCGCGCGGCCGCGGCCCCAACAACCGTGCGACACAAGGCCGTTTCCCACGCTACCCTGCCGGTCGCGACGATCCGTGGTCATGACGGCACCGGTCCATCACCGATCGGCCATGAGTACGATGACCGTCGATGACCCGAACAGCCGGCCGGACCGGCGGCACAGACGTCAGCCCCGCCCGGTACGGCGGGGCTGCCTCGGGCGCGCCACCAACGCGGAGCCTGCTGCTCGCGCTCGTCGTGGTGCTGTGCGCGCTCGGCCTCTGCGCGGCCGGCGCCGAGACCGACGCCCTGGCCGCGAGCCACGCCGTGTCCCCGGGTCAGCACGCCGCGCAGTCGGATCTCGGGCAGCACCCGCACGCCCAGCAGCCGGCGGATTCCATCGACCCGGGCAGCACCTGCCATGGCGGCCCGGGCACGCCGGCGGATCCGCTACTCCCGGCCCCGCTCGCGCTCCACGTTCCGCCGACCGATCCGGCCCCGCCCGCCGCCCGCGTCGTCGCCATCGCCGGCATCAGCGGCCCGGCGAACGACCGGGTCGGGGAGGTCGACCTGCATCGGCTGCGGATCCAGCGAACGTGACGGGAAAGTCCCACCCCGCAATCCCAGACCGGACCATCCCGTTTGCCGGAAGAGGACACCATGGCAACCAACAGGACCAACAGCAAGGCCACCAACAAGCCCGGGGGGAAGTCGGGCAAGCGGAACGCGGCCGCCGAGCGCCGGGCCAAGATCGAGGAGGCCCGCCGCAAGGAACGCGCCCGTGACCGCCGCAACCGCATCCTCACCATCGCCGCCTGCATGGTGGTGCTCGCCGCCACCGTCGGCGGCGGCTGGTGGCTGTGGGCCAGCACCGACGGCGACGACTCGGGGACGCCGCAGGCCGGCGAGGCCAGCGAGATCGAGGGCGTGCAGACCTGGGACGAGCTGGGGCGCAACCACGTCGAGGGCCAGGTCGACTACCCGATGAACCCGCCGGCCGGCGGCGACCACGCGCAGGCCTGGATGAACTGCGACGCCGACGTCTACGAGACCGAGATAGCCAACGAGAACGCGGTGCACTCGCTGGAGCACGGCGCGGTCTGGGTCACCTACAACGACGCCGCCGCCGAGGCCGACATAACGACCCTCTCGGAGCGGGTCTCCGCCACCAGCTACACCCTGATGAGCCCCAAGCCCGACCAGGAGTCCCCGATCGTGCTCACCGCCTGGGGCAACCAGCTGGCCCTCGACACCGCCGACGACCCGCGCGTCGAGACCTTCTTCAACACCTTCGTCCAGGGCGCCCAGACCCCTGAGCCGGGCGCCGCCTGCACCGGGGGGCTCACGGAATGACAGCCAGTGTCCGGCGGTGGCTGCTGGCGGCGAGCGGCGCGATCGCCGTGGTCGCCGCGGTGCTGATCGGGCTGACCGCCCTGGCCCCCGCCGAGTCCCCGCCGGCCGCGCCCGCCGAGGGCTCGGCGGACGTCGGCTTCGCCCGGGACATGTCCGTCCACCACCAGCAGGCGGTGGAGATGTCCTTCATCGTCCGCGACCGCACCGACGACGAGGACGTGCGCAGGCTCGCCTACGACATCATCAACACCCAGGCCAACCAGCGGGGCATGATGCTCGGCTGGCTCGAGGTCTGGGGTCGCAACAAGAGCTC
Organism: Streptomyces sp. NPDC127098; assembly: GCF_042722465.1. Lineage (NCBI taxonomy): Bacteria > Bacillati > Actinomycetota > Actinomycetes > Kitasatosporales > Streptomycetaceae > Streptomyces > Streptomyces sp. NPDC127098. Next base: position 20,482 of record NZ_JBHXFJ010000011.1, on the reverse strand, counting down.
GGGCGAGCCGCCGATGTCCTGGATGGCGGAGGGCGGCCACGGCGGTGGCCACGAGGGCGGGATGCCCGGCATGGCCACGGACGAGGAGCTCGACGAACTCTCCGCGGCCGAGGGCGAGGACGCCGAGATCCGCTACCTGCGCCTGATGACGGCGCACCACGAGGGTGGCGTGCTCATGGCCGAGGCGGCCGCGCGCGAGGCCGACACCGAGGAGATCAGGAACCTGGCGGCCGGCATGGTCGAGGCCCAGGAATCCGAGATCCGCCTCATGACCGACATGCTGGCCGACCGCGGCTCCCAGCCGTAGCCCTGGCCGGGCGGGCCGCACGGGGCCGGGCCCGGTCGGGCCCTGGGCCCGGCGCCCTGCCGGGCGGTCGGCCTGCGGCCGTGCCGCTGCCGCCGCGCGGCGGGGCGGGGTCGGCTGGCGGTGCCGGGTGCGACCGGCCGGCGATCGGCTTGGCCGGGTGTGGCCGCTGGCTGGAAGTCCCGGCCGTGGCCACGCGGCCGTGGCCGCCGCGTGGCGGTACCCGTCGTCGCCGATCCGTCGGGCGGCCGGCGGCGGTCGGGCCGCTCGGCCCGGCGCCTGCGGCGGCTCGGCTTGGCCGGGGTGTGGTCCCCGGGCTGGGATTCCCGGCCGTGGCCGCCGCGTGGCGGAACCGGCTGGTGGCGGCTTCGGTCGGTCCGGCCGCCGCCTTCGGCGGCGTCAGCGGAGGCCGCGGAGGCGTTCCGTCTCGCGGCGTTCGCGTTTCGTCGGGCGGCCGGTGCCGCGGTCGCGGCGGGGGATCGCGGCCCACTCCTCGCGCGGGGGCGGCGGCGGGCTGTTGTCCTGGTAGCACTCGACCGCGACCGGCGCGCCGACCCGCTTGCGGATCAGCTTGCGCACCACCACGACCCGCTCCCACCCCTCCTGCCGCACCCGGATCTCGTCGCCGGCCCGCACCGGCTGCGCCGGCTTCGCCCGCTCCCCGTTCACCCGCACGTGCCCCGCGCGGCACGCGCTGGCGGCGGCCGAGCGGGTCTTCGCCAGCCGCACGGACCAGATCCAGCTGTCCACCCGGACGCTGCCGCTCTCCTCCTCGGAAGCCATGCGGCCGAGCCTAACCCGCCCGCACCGGCTCGCGCCGCGCCGTGGACTCGCGCCAGCGCACCCGGGCCGGCAGCACGGTCGTCCGCTCCGCCGGCGACTCGTCCTCCTCGATCAGCCGGATCAGCAGCTGGGCGCACCGCAGCCCCAGCTCCCGCGGCCGCATGTCCACGCCGGTGACGGTCGGCGTCACGGCGGACAGCGTGCGGCCCTCGCCGCAGCAGGCCAGCAGCACGTCGGCCCCCGGCGCGCGCCCGAGGGCGCGCAGCGCGTCGAGCGCGCCCAGGGCGATGGCCTCGGAGGACACCACCAGCAGATCGGTCTCGGGCTCAGCCAGCAGCAGTTCGGTGAGCATCGCCGTGTGCTCCGCCACCGAGAGGTTGAGGAACCGGCTCTCCCGGGTGATGCCGGGCAGTTCGTGTTCCTCGCACCAGGCGAGGAACTCGGCCCGCAGCAGCACGCCCCAGCCGCTGTTGGCGTCCGGACCGACGAAGGCCGGTCGCCTGGCGCCCTCGCGCAGCGCGTGGTCCAGGATCTCCCGCAGCGCGGCACCGTGGTCCGCCGCCACCACGGGGCAGGTGGGCATGCCGGGCGGGAAGTGTTCGCCGGCGACCACCGGGAGGCCGGAGCGCAGCAGTTCGTGGGCGCGCAGGTCGTCGGCGATGGGGTCGGCGATGATCACGCCGTCCACGCGCGGCACGCGGTTGCGCGGCACGGCCGGGTTGCTGGACAGCAGGGTGAGGTCGTAGTCCTGGGCCTGGGTGCCGTCCAGCACGCCCGTGACGAACTCCCTGAAGTAGTCGGAGGCGAAGCGGTCGCCGGCGTGTACGTGGTGCAGCGCGATGCTGCGCAGGATCCCCGTCCGCAGGCCGCGGGCGACGGCGTTGGGCCGGTAGTCGAGCGCCCTGGCCGCCCGGATCACGGCCTCCCTGGTCGCCTCGGTCATCCGCCCGGTGCCGGAGAGTGCCTCGGACGCGGTGCTCGGGGAGACCTTCGCGGCTCGGGCCACGTCCTTGAGCGTGACTGCCTGGCGCCTCATGTCGCACATCATACGGACGGCCCGTCGCCGGGCCGTGGCCGCACCGGCTCCGCACCGAGGCGGTGTTACGGCCGTGAGTCGGGGGCGATTCGGTCGGCGGCGCCCCGGGGGCGACGTGTAAACACCCGCCTCGGGAGGGCCGTTACGCATTGACGAATCGATTCGGCAGTTCTTAGGTTCGCTGCCTGCCAACCCCGTTCTGAGGGTCTGAGAGGGTTCCTTGACAGCGCACCACCACGATCACGACCACGGCCACCACCACCACGACTTCCCCGAGGGCTTCTTCGAGCAGCCGGCCCGGCTCGGCAGTGGGCTCGAAGGACACGGTGCGGTCGACGACTTCAACACGGGTCGCGCACCGGGGCCGATCTTCGTCAACCGCAAGGGCGAGGGCGGCTTCGCCGGCATCCAGACCTTCGCCAAGCTGCCCATCTGCCTCACCCCCGAGGACCTGGTCGCCGGCGAGATGGACGTGGCCATCTGCGGGGTCCCCTGGGACGCCACCGCCACCGGACGCAGCGGCACCAACCACGGCCCGCTCGCCATCCGCGCCTGCGACTACAAGGGCGGTTACGGCCGCGCCCACTTCTCCCTCGACACCCATGTCGACGCCCTGGAGGTCCTCAGGGTCTGCGACTACGGCGACGCCCCGATCAAGGTCGGCAACACCTGGAACACCTTCGAAGGCATCCGGAAGTTCGTGGGCACCATCGTCGGCTCCGGCGCGATCCCCATCATCCTCGGCGGCGATCACGCCACCACCTGGCCGTCCGCCACCGCCGTCGCGGACCACTACGGCTACGGCAAGGTCGGCATCGTCCACTTCGACGCCCACGCCGACACGGGACCCGACACCCCGGGGAGTCTCGCCAGCCACGGCACGCCCATGCGCAAGCTCATCGAGAGCGGCGCCGTGCCCGGCCGGAACTTCGTCCAGGTCGGACTGCGCGGCTACTGGCCCGACCAGGAGATCCTCGACTGGATGGACGAGCGCGAGATGCGCACCCACTTCATGGCCGAGATCAACCGGTTCGGCTTCGCCACCGTCCTGGAACGCGCCGTCGACGAGGCCCTCGACCAGGCGGACCACCTCTACATCTCGCTCGACATCGACGTCGCCGACCCCGCCTACGCTCCCGGCACCGGCACCCCGGAACCCGGCGGACTCACCAGCACCGACGTTCTCACCGCCGTCCGCCGGTTGTGCGCGGAGGTCGGCATCGTCGGCATGGACGTCGTCGAGGTCAGCCCGCCCTACGACGACCGCGGCGAGATCACCGCGCTGCTCGCCAACCGCGCCGTCCGCGAGGCGCTGACCGGCATCGCGATGCGCCGCAGGGGCATCACCGAGCCCGACTACCTGCACCCGCACGCCCTCGGCCCCGGCCACTCCCGCGCGCTGCGCGACCGCGAAACCGACCAGCCGGCGCAGTGACCCCGGCACGCAAGCAAGGAGCGTCCCCATGAAGAGATCGCGCGCCGCGGGCCTGGCCGCCGGCACCCTGGCCCTGACGCTGGCCGTCGGTGCCTGCGGCGGGGGAGCGGCCGGCACGGCGGGCTCCGCCGCCCCCACGGACGGCGTCCTCCGCGTCGGCCTGCTGAACGACATCGGCCAACCGCCGGACCCCGACGTCTACTACGCGGGCAACGGTCTCGCCCTCACCACCAACATGTACGAGGGCCTGGTGCGTTACGAGCCGGGCACCGAGGAGTCCGTCATCGGCCCGAGCCTGGCCACCGAGTGGGAGGTGTCGGACGACAACACGACCTTCACCTTCACCCTCAGGGAGGGCGTGACCTTCCACGACGGAACGCCCTTCACCTCGGCCGCCGTCGAGCCGTCCTTCGACCGCCGCGCCGCCGTCGCGGCCGGCCCCGCCTACATGGTCGACGGGGTCGCGTCCGTCGAGACCCCCGACGACACGCACGTCGTCATCACGCTCGACGAGCCCAACTCCGCCTTCCTCGACTACCTCGCCTCGCCCTACGGCCCGCGCGTGATCAGCCCCACCGTGCTGAGCGAACAGGCCGGCGACGACCACGCCCAGACCTACCTCGCCACCCACTCCGCCGGCACCGGCCCCTACCAGCTCAGTGCCGCCCGGGTCGGCGAGCGCTACGAGATGACCGCCCACGACGGCTACTGGGGCGGGGAGCCCACCTTCACCACGGTCGAACTCCCCGTCTACACCGACACCTCGGCCATGCAGCTCGCGCTCGACAACGGCGACCTGTCCGCCATCATCGGCGCCGTCCCCTCCGCCTCCCAGGAGCGGTACATGGCGGACGACAGCCTCCAGGCGCTCAGCCTGCCGTCCTTCCAGGTCGGCGTCCTCTACATGAACCCCAACCGGCCGCTGCTGGCCGACGCCGCGGCCCGCCGCGCGACCTTCCAGGCCGTCGACTGGGCCACCATCATCGACCAGGTCGTCACCCACAAGGCAGAGTTGGCCACCGGCACCTACTCACGCGGCGCGATACCCGACGGCGCGGACGCCCGCGAGATCACCTACGACACCGCGCCGTTGGAGGAGTACGTCGCCGGCCTCCCGGCCGCCCAGCGGTCCGTGGTGATCGGCCACAACGGCGGCAGCGCCGACGACCAGCAGATCGCCACCATCGTCGCCGCCCAACTCCAGGAACTCGGCCTGGACACCACCGTCTCCGCCTACCAGACCTCCCAGGTCTTCGGGACCTTCGCCTCCGACCCGCAGGACGCGCCCGACCTCTACGTCGCCTCCGGCACCTGGCCCGACTCCAGCAACGCCTACATGTACGGGCACGTGTTCTGGGACCAGGACGGCGGCCTCAACCACCTCCAGTGCTCCGACCAGGAGACCAGCGACCTGCTGGCCGAGGCCCTGCGCACCGGTGACACCGACACCTACGCCGCCGCCGGACGGGCCATCACCGAGGCGGCCTGCACCCCGGCCTGGTCCTACGTCAACGACTTCGTCGTCACCCAGCCCTGGCTCGGCGGCGTCGCCGAGTCGCACTCCATCGCCGAGCCCTACACGCTCGACTTCAACACCCTGACCATCCAGGACGGTCGGTGACCGCACCACGCACCCGCGCCCGGGACCTCCCCACGGGCTTCTGGTGGCTCTGGCTCGCCGTGCTGGTCACCTGGACGGGACGCTTCGTCGTCCCGTTCATGACCCTCTTCCTCACCCGCGACGCCGGCCTGACCACCTCCCAGGCCGGGCTGATCGTCGCCGGGTACGGCGGGGGAGTCGTGGTCTCCACGCTGGGCGGCGGCGTCCTGTGCGACCTCGTCGGACGCCGCCGCACCCTCCTCGGCAGCATGCTGCTGTCCGCCGTGGCCATGGGCGTGATCCCGTCCTTCACACACCCCGCCGCGACGGCCGGGCTGCTGTTCGCCTTCGGCCTGGTCAACGGCGCCGCCCAGCCGGCCATCACGGCCCTGGTCACCGACCTGGTGGCCCCCGCCCACCGGCGGACCGCGTTCGCCTACAAGTACTGGGCCGTCAACCTGGGCTACGCGATCGGCCCGCTGCTCGCCGGCTTCATCGCCGAGCGCGCGTTCGAGTACCTCTTCTACGCCCAGGCCGGCGTCCTGGTGGTCGCCGCCGCCATCGTGCTCGGCGGCGTCCGCGACACCTACACGCCACCCGGGCTCCGCGGGCGGGACCGGCGGGCCGACCGCGCGGCGGATACCGGCAGCCTCGGCGAGGTGCTGCGCGACCGTGTCTTCCTGACGTTCGTGGCCGGGATGTTCGTCTACTCCGTCGTCTATGTGCAGTCCACCGTCTCCCTCCCGGTGACCATGCTGGACGAGGGCTTCACCAGCCAGCAGTACGGGCTGCTGCTCACCCTCAACGGCGTGCTGCTGTGCGCCCTGGGGATCCCCTCGGCGAGCCTCGTCGCCCGTTGGCGGCGGGAGGCGATCCTCGCCGTCGCGCTCTGCGTCACCGCCGTCGGCGTCGGGCTCCAGGCGTTCGCCACCACCTGGGCCTGGTACGCGGTCGCCGTCGGCGTGTGGACCCTGGGCGAGATGGGCGCCCACCCCGCCGCCCAGTCCATCGCCGCCGACATGTCCCACCGGCGGGCCCGCGGCCGCTACCTCGGCGTCTACGCCCTCGCGTTCTCCACCGCCACCATGGTCGCCCCCCTCGTCGGCGGCGGCGTCGTCCAGTACCTGGGCAGCGCCGCCCTCTGGCTCGGCTGCGCCGCCGCCTGCGTCCTGATCGCCGCCTTCCTGACCGCCACCGCCCGCTCCCGCGAGGACCGCGTCGCCCGCTCCGAGGACACCGAGGGCGCCGACGGCGCCGCGGACACGGACGAGCCGGACGACAGGCGGCCGGTGGACGAGACCGTCCAGAAAGCGAGGTAACCGAAGTGCTCCGCACCCTCGGTGAACAGACCGCCACCCCCGTCACCCCCGCCGCCAGCATCCGCGGACTCGAACTCAGCCTGGTCCGCAACGGCACCCGCACCACCGTGCTGCACGGCGTCGACCTGGACATCGCGCCCGGCGAGATCCTCGGCCTGGTCGGCGAGTCGGGCTCCGGCAAGAGCGTGCTCAGCCTCGCCCTCATGGACCTGCTGCCCCGCGCCGCCGAGCCGCGCGTGACCGGCACCCTCACCGTGGGCGGCACCGACATGGTGCGCGGCGACCAGGAGCGCCGCCGGCTGGCCCGCGCCCGCGACCTCGGCGTCGTCTTCCAGGACCCGATGACCTCGCTCAACCCCACCATGCGGGTCGGCCGCCAGGTCGTGGAGGCCGCAGGCAGCGCCGCCGAGGCCGTGCGGTTGCTGCGCGCGGTCGGCGTCCCGGACCCGGAACGACGCATGCGCGCCTACCCCCACGAGCTCTCCGGCGGACTGCGCCAGCGGGTGATGATCGCGATGGCCGTCGCGGGTGGCCCCAGGCTGATCGTCGCCGACGAGCCCACCACGGCCCTCGACGTCACCGTCCAGTCCCAGGTGCTGCGGGTGCTGCGCGGACTGACCGACGAGGTCGGCTGCGGAGTGCTGATGATCACCCATGACCTGGGCGTCGCGGGCCAGATCGCCGACCGCGTCGCCGTCATGTACGGCGGCCGGCTCGTGGAGACCGGCCCCACCGACCGGGTCCTCACCGACCCGCGCCACCCCTACACCATCGGGCTCCTCGCCTCCCGGCTCGACTTCACCACCGACCGCCACGCGCCGCTGCGCACCCTCCTCGCGGAACCGACCGCCCACCAGCCCACCGACGCCGGCTGCGCCTACCGCCCCCGCTGCGGGATCGCCGCCGCCGGCTGCGCCGAGGAGCTCCCGGCCCTGTCGCCGGCACCGGGCACCGCCCTCCACCACGCGGCCTGCCACCGCGCCCCGGAGGCCGCCCGCCTCCTGGCCGACCAGGCCGGAGCCCCCGTGACGCCCGCCGGCGAGCGGCCAGGACCCGCCGGCCGGGGGCGGCCACCCGTGCCGGACGTCGTGCTCCAGACCACGGAACTCACCTGCGACTTCACCGTCCGGGACCAGCGCGGGCGGAAGGGCAGGCTCGCCGCGTTGCGCGGGGTCACCGTCGACATCGAGGCGGGCGAGTCGATCGCGCTGGTGGGGGAGTCCGGCTCCGGTAAGTCCACCCTGCTGCGGATTCTCGCCGGGCTGCAGAAGCCGACCAACGGCACCGTCGCCGGGCCCGACCGGGCCGACATCCAGATGGTGTTCCAGGACGCCGGCGCCTCCCTCACCCCCTGGCTCACCGTCCGCGAACTTCTCACCGAACGCCTCGCCAGGCTCGACCGCGCCACCAGGCGCCCCCGCGAGCGGGTCGCCGGGGCGCTGCGCGCCGTCGGGCTCCCCGAGTCCGTCGTCGACGCCAGGCCCGCCGAACTCTCCGGCGGCCAGCGGCAGCGCGTCGCCCTCGCCAGGGCCACCATCGTGCCGCCCCGCGTGCTGCTGTGCGACGAGCCGACCAGCGCCCTCGACGTCTCCCTCGCGGCCAACGTCCTCAACCTCATCCGCGAACTCCGCCGCGACCTCGGCATGACCGTCGTCTTCGTCACCCACGACCTCTCCGTGGCCCGCGTCATCGCCGACCGCATCGCCGTCATGTACCTCGGGCGGCTCGTCGAGATCGGCTCGGCCGACGAGATCGTCGCCGACCCACGGCACCCGTACACCAGGGCGCTCATCTCGGCCGTACCCGGACTCGGCGTCACCCTGCCCGAGATCGTCGGCGAACCCGCGAGCCCGCTGGCCCCGCCGAGCGGCTGCGCCTACCACCCGCGCTGCGCCGTCGCGCGCGACGAGTGCGCGAGCACCCTCACCGGGGTCCAGCTCGTGCCCATCGGCCCCCGCCCGCCCGGGCCGGCCCGCACCGCCCCGCCGTCCGCCCGCCGCAGCCTCGCCTGCGTCCACCGAGGGGAGTCCTGATGTCAGCCACCGCCGCCGAGGCGGCCCTCGTCCCCACCCCGCGCCTGCGCCTCTCCGGAGGACCGGTCGTGGACCACGCCGTCCTCGGCCTGGTCGCCGTCGTCACCCTGGTGGCCCTGTTCGCCCCCTTCCTCGCGCCGGAGGACCCGGTGCGGGCCGCGGGGCAGCTCTACGCCCCGGTCGGCAGCGAGGGGAACCTGCTCGGCACCGACGGCATCGGCCGCGACCTGCTCTCCCGCACCCTGCTCGGGCTGCGCACCAGCTGGCTGATGGCCCTCGTCGTGGTGGCCGTCGGCCTCCTCGTCGGCGGCACCGTCGGCCTGCTCGCCGGCGCCTTCGGCGGCTGGCTCGACTCCCTGCTGATGCGGGTCACCGACCTGTTCCTCGCGCTGCCCGCCATGCTGGTCGCCGTCGCCGTGGCCGCCGCGCTCGGCTCGGGTCTCTGGAACACGTTCCTGGCCGTCTCCGTCGTCTGGTGGCCCTACTACGCCCGCATCGTGCGCGGCGAGGTGCGGGCCCTGGCGGTGCGCCCCCACGTCGAGGCGGCCAGGATGGCCGGCGTCGGCCGGACCCGGCTCGTCCTGCGGCACCTGCTGCCGGGCGTCGTCCCCTCGGCGGTCGTGACCGCGAGCCTGGACGTCGGCAGCGTCGTCCTCGTCCTGGCCAGCCTCTCGTTCCTGGGCCTCGGACAGTCGGCCCCGGCGCCGGAGCTCGGCGCCGACACCGCGCGCAACCTCGCCGAACTCCTCCCGCACTGGTGGATCCCCGTGATCCCCGGGCTCACCGTGATGCTGCTGAGCCTGATCGCCAACCTCGGTGGCGACGCCGTACGCAACATCCTCGCCCGCCACGGCCGTTGAGAGACACAGGTCAGACGCCATGACGATCCGCTTCGCCCTCTCCCGCCTCCTCTCGCTCGTCACGCTGCTGCTGGTGCTCTCCCTGCTGCTGTTCGTGCTGCAGGAGATCTCCGCCGCCGACGCGGTGGCCGCCACGCTCGGCCCCACCGCGTCACCCGAGGCCGTCGCCGCCGAACGCGCCCGCCTCGGTCTCGACGACCCGGCCCCCCAGCGGTATCTCGGCTACCTCGGTGGGCTGCTCACCGGCGACCTCGGCACCTCCTTCCGCACCCACCGACCGGTGACCGACGACATCGGCGTCTACCTGCCGGCCACCCTGGAACTGGTCCTCTTCGCCCTCCTGCTCGCCCTGGTCATGGCGGTGCTGTTCGCGCTCTCCAGCGTGCTGCGCTGGCGTGCCGCCGCGCCCTTCCGCGGCCTGCTGTTCCTCTCCTCCACCGCGCCCACGTTCCTGCTCGGCATCCTCAGCCTGATCCTCTTCTACCGGGAGTTGGGCTGGCTGCCGGCCAACGGCCGGGTCACCGGATCCTCCCCGGACGGCGGTCCCACCGGACTGCTGGTGCTCGACGGCCTGTTGACCGGTGACCCCGCGCTGGCCGGCGACGCGCTGCGGCACCTGGTGCTGCCGGGGCTCGCCCTGGCGGTGGGGCCCGCGCTGGCCATCGGCCGGGTCTTCCGCTCCAGCCTGCTGACCACGCTGGACGCCGAGTACGTGCGCACCGCCCGGTCCAAGGGGCTGACCGAACGGGCCGTCGTGCTGCGGCACGTGGTGCGCAACTCGGTCAACGCGGCGCTGTCCATGAGCGGTCTGCAGATCGGCTTCATGTTCGCCGGGGTGCTGGTGGTGGAGAGCGTCTTCAGCTGGCCGGGACTCGGCAGCTACCTGGGCGCGTCGGTGCCGGTCTCCGACTTCCCCGCGGTGGCCGGCGTCACCTTTGTCCTGGGAGCGGTGTATATCGTGGCCAACGCCCTTGCCGACGTTCTCCAGGCTGCCGCCGACCCCCGGCTGAGCGTCTGAGAGAGTGGTCCGCACCACACGCCGGACGATCAGTGCGGAGGGAACAAGTGCGGGCTCGGCAGAGGACGTTGGGAATAGTCGCGGCGGCGCTCGTGGGCGCGGCGGGGTGCGGCACGGCCGACTCGCTCGAACCCGACCGGGGGCCGCGCCCCGCCTTCACCACGGACGCCACCCCCGAGGCGCCCGAGCCGGACCAGGAGATCACCGACCCCCTGCCGGACGAGGGGCTGACGACCACCGTCCCCGAGCCGCGCCAGGAGGAGCCGACCGCCGAACCGGAGCCCGAGCCCGACCCCACCACCGCCGAGCCCCCGCCCGCGACCGAGCCCGCCGACCCCGAGGAGGAGGCCATGACGGCGTTCTGCGAGGCCGCCGAGGAGTGGAGCGAGTTCTGGGACGACCAGATGCGCGACCTCTGCGCCCCCTACGCGGGCGGCTAGGAGTTAGGCCGCGGGCTGGTCCCGGTAGGTCTCCAGCAGCCGCAGCCAGATCTCGTTGACCGTGGGGAACGCGGGGACCGCGTGCCAGAGGCGGGAGACCGGGACCTGCGCCGTGACCGCGATGGTGGCGGCGTGCAGCAGTTCGCCGGCGCCGGGACCGACGAAGGTGGCGCCGAGCAGGCGCTCGTCGTCCAGGTCCACCACCATCCGCGCCTGCCCCCGGTAGCCGTCCGCGTACAGCGCGGCGCCCGACACCGAGCCGAGGTCGTAGTCGACCACCCGGTAGCGACGGCCGGCCGCCTCGGCCGCGGCGGCGGTCAGGCCGACCGAGGCCACCTCGGGCTCGGTGAACACCACCTGCGGCACCCCCGCGTGGTCCGCCGTGGCCGCGAACGGGCCCCAGGCCGTGTCGTCCACCGGCTCGCCGGCGGCCCGGGCCGCGATCGCCGCCCCGGCGATCCGCGCCTGGTACTTGCCCTGATGGGTCAGCAGCGCCCGGTGGTTGGGGTCGCCCACGCAGTAGAGCCAGCCGTCGGAGACCCCCGTCACCCGCAGGGTGTCGTCCACGTCCAGCCAGGAACCCGACTCCAGGCCGACCGTCTCGAGCCCCAGGTCGTCGGTGCGCGGCGCCCGGCCGGTGGCGAAGAGCACCTCGTCAGCGGTCACGGAGTCGCCGCTGTCGAGCGCGACCTCCACCGGCCCGTCGCCCCTGGACAGGCCGGTCACCGAGACCCCGGGCCGCACGTCGACGCCCGCCTCCCGCAACCCGTCGGCCACCAGGTCGCCGGCGAACGGCTCCATCCGGGGCAGCGGCCGCTCCCCGCGCATCAGCAGCGTCACGCGCGAACCGAGCGAGCTCCACGCCGCCGCCATCTCGGCGCCCACCACGCCGCCGCCGACGATGGCCAGCCGCCCCGGCACCTGCTTCGCCGCCGTCGCCTCCCGGCTGGTCCAGGGCCGGGCCGCCGCCACCCCGGGCAGCTCGGGGACGACCGCCCGGCTGCCGGTGCAGACCACCACCGCGTGCCGCGCGGTCAGCCGCCGCTCGCCCACCACGACCCGGCGCGGGCCGTCCAACCGGGCGTGGCCGCGGACCAGTTCGATGCCGACCGAGTCCAGCCAGGAGACCTGCCCGTCGTCCCGCCAGTCGCCCACGAAGGAGTCGCGCCGCGCGAGCACCGCCGCCGCGTCCACCGGCCGCTCGCCCGCCACCTGGCGGGCGCCTTCCACGGACCTGGCGGCCCGCAGCGCGGCCGCCGGCCGCAGCAGCGCCTTGCTCGGGATGCACGCCCAGTAGGAGCACTCGCCGCCCACCAGCTCGCTCTCCACGATCACGGTGCGCAGCCCGGCCGCAGCCGTTCGGTCCGCGACGTTCTCGCCGGTCGGCCCGGCGCCGATCACGATCACGTCGTACGTGTCGTGGGCGGCGTTGGCGTCGTCACTCATCTTCAACTCCCGTCTCGTTCAACCGTTCCACGCTAGGCGCTCCCTTCCCGATCTTCATCTGGCCGCGCCGGCAACGTGACCTCGGCCGGCTCGCGGTCGGGGCGCAGCCCGCGCCACACCGGGTGGCGCAGCCGGCCGTCTGCGGTCCAGGTGCGGTGCGCCACCTCGCCGACCAGCCGGGGCTCGACCCAGTGCGCGCGGCGGGCGTGCGGGCGCGGCACCGGCTCGTCGAACGGACTCGTGGCGCGCGCCAGCGGCGCGAGGCGGGCACCCAGGTCGGCCAGCACCGCCTCGCTGAAGCCGGTGCCCACCCGGCCGAGGTACCGCAGCGCGCCCGTGGCGTCGTGCGCGCCGAGCAGCAGCGAGCCGATGGTGCCGCCGCGCCTGCCCTCGCCCGGCTGCCAGCCGCCGAGCACCACCTCCCTGGCCGTGAACAGCGCCTTCTTCACCCACAGCCGGGAGCGCCGCCCCGGCAGGTAGCGGGAGTCGAGCCGCTTGGCGATCACCCCCTCCAGGCCGTGCTCGCGGGCGACGTCCACCAGCCGCGCCGGCTCGATCTCCTCGCCCGTGTAGTGCGGCGGCACCGCGATCCCGGGCGCGGTGTCGAGGCCGAGGTCGGCGAGCCGCTCCCGCCGGACGCGGTAGGGCTCGTCCAGCAGGGGGCGCCCGTGGACCCGCAGCACGTCGAAGGCGAAGTACGTCACCGGCACCCGGGCCAGCAGGCCGGCGGCCGGCCGTCGCTGGTGGCGGCGCTGGAGCAGCCCGAAGTCCGGGCGGCCCGCCTCGTCGAGGGCGACGATCTCGCCGTCGAGTACCAGGCCGCCCCGCGCGCCGAGCGCCTCCGGCACGACGCCGGCGAGCTCCGGGTAGGTGGCGCCGAGGTCGTGGCCGTTGCGACTGGTGAGCCGGGTGCGGCCGGCGGGTCCCGCGCACAGGCAGCAGCGGTAGCCGTCCCACTTGAACTCGTAGCCCCAGGGCCCGGTCGGCGGCTCGCCGTCGACCGCCAGTATCGGCTCCACCGCGTCCGGCACGCCCGCCAGCGGGCTCCGCTCCCGTTCCATGCCCCCAGTAGAGGCGGGCGGGGCGCGGGCCCGGCCGCCGGGACGCCGCCGAGCTGCCCGTTTTCCGTTCGAACGGCGCAGGGCGGCGACGTATCCTGACCGCCGCGCGCCGAGGCGCGGGGTAGGGAAGCGGGAGGACACGATGGTGAACGAGGCCGACCTGCGGCATCTGCGACGCTGCGTCGAGCTGGCCGCCGAGGCGTTGGCGGCCGGGGACGAGCCGTTCGGTTCCGTGCTGGTGGACGGCGACGGGACGGCGCTGGCCGAGGACCACAACCGGGTGGCCGGCGGCGACCACACCCGGCACCCGGAGTTCGCGCTGGCCCGCTGGGCGGCGGCCAACCTGACCCCCGCCGAGCGGGCGGCCGCGACGGTCTACACCTCGGGTGAGCACTGCCCGATGTGCGCGGCCGCACACGCCTGGGTCGGCCTCGGGCGGGTCGTCTACGCCAGCTCGTCCGAACAACTGGGGGAGTGGCTGGGCGCGTTGGGTGTCCCGGCGCCACCGGTTCGGACGCTGCCCATCCCCGAGGTGGCGCCGGGTGTGACGGTCGAGGGCCCGGTGCTCGAACTGGCCGAGGAAGTACGCGAGTTGCACCTCGCCTTCCATGGCGAGCCGAACTGGGAGCGCCGGGTGGCCCAGGCGTGGCTCTCGATCGACGAGCACGACGAGGCGGAGTTCCGGGCGTTGATCGAGGCCCTGGCGGCGGAGCTTCCCGAGGACAGCGCGCTCGCCGCGTTCGAGCGCGGCTGCGCCCACGACTCCACCGGCCAGCCGGAGCGCGCCGTGCCGGAGTACCGGCGGGCGCTCGCCCTGGGACTGACCGGGGTGCGGCGGCGCCGCGCGGTCTGCCAACTGGCAAGCTCGCTGCGGAACCTCGGCCGCCCCGAGGAGAGCGTGGCACTGCTGACCGCGGAGCTGGCCCGCACCTCAGACGTCCTGGACGACGCCGTCCGCGCCATCCTCGCGCTGGCCCTCACCGACGTCGGCCGTGAACGTGAGGCCGTCTCCGTCGCCCTCACCGCCCTGGCCCCCCACCTGCCGCGCTACCAGCGCTCCATGGCCACCTACGCCAGGGCTCTCGCCGGGAAGCCGTCCACCGCGGGGTAGGCCGGGCGGCTCCCGCTCACTCGCCGAAGTGGTCCTTGGGGATCACGCCGTGGACGCCGACCGTGCGGTCGACCACCTGGGAGATGTGGAAGTCGGCCGCCGCCGAGAGGTAGGCGTAGGCCGTGGCGCGGTCCATGCCCAGGTCGTGTTCGAGGAAGTCGAGCGCGTTGACCACGGCCCGGCGCATGGCGATGTCCAGGTCGCCGATCTGGCCGCCCTGGCTGCCGTCCGGGTCGGAGAGACCCACCGGCAGCCACGCCTCCTCGGTCTCGCCGAAGGGGTAGCGGAAGGCGACCGAGGGCGCGTCGCCCGAGCCGGGCTTGCAGACGGTGAGCCGGAACGTCGTGCGCAGCGAACCCTCCACGGCGGTCAGCGCGACCTCGCCGTCGGCCATGGCGAAGTGCGGGTCGCCGGTGTAGAAGAGGGCGCCCTCGGCGAAGACCGGCAGGTAGAGCGTGGCGCCCTCGCGCAGCAGGTTGATGTCGATGTTGCCGCCGCCGAGCGTGGGCGGGATGGAGTTGAGCGCCGGGTCGTCGAGCGCGGCGGCCTCGGCGAAGGCCACGCCCATCGTGCCCATGTGCGGCCGCAGCGGGAACGTGACCTCTCGGCCGCGCCGCGAGCCGAGCGGCAGCACCCCGTTCAGCGCGCCGTCCCGGCCGCGCCGCACCGGCGTGAACACCGAGACGTTGCCGTACTCGGCCGGGTCGCCGCCGGGGCGGCCGTCCGTGGCCACCGGCGGCATCACCTCGTCGAGCGTGATCCCGTCGGGTGCCGAGCCGTCGGGGCGGCGGCCGAGCGCGCCCTTGCCGTGCCGGCTCGATATCACGCCGTACGGCACGCGGGGGAGCAGCGAGAGCGGCTCCACCTTCAGCACGTCGCCGGGCTCGGCGCCGGCCACCTGGATCGGGCCGGTGATGACGTGCGGGCCGTCGGCGTCGAAGTCGCGCTCGGTGCGGTCGTACTCGGCGGCGATGGCGATCGCGTCGCTCAGCACCTGGCCGCGGGGCACGTCGTGGCCGCCGAAGAAGGCCACCGGGTCGCGGCCCTGGTCCTCGAGGAGGCCCTCGTGCGAGAGCGAGTCCACGGTCACCGTCTCGCCCGAGCGGATCCGCAGCACCGGCTCGCTGTCCACGGCCGGCGTGTAGCCCCAGCGGACCTGGTCGGGGAGCGACGGCAGGTAGTGCCGACCGTGGATGGGACCGCGGTGGGGCTGCAGGATCTCGCGCGGGTGGCCGGGGCGTGATCCGGCGCCCGCGCCGCGCGCCGCCGCCGCGGCCGGGGCGGCGGCCGTGAGGCCGGTGGCGGTGCCGGCCGCGGTCACGGCGCCGGCGGCCTGGAGGAAGCGGCGGCGGCCGAGGGCCGCGATCAGCGTGTCCCGGGCGGTGGCGGCGTGCTCTTCTGGGGTGTTCATGGTGGGGCTCCTGTTCCGCCCGGGCACGAGCGGTCCGCCCCGGGCCAGCCGTCACCCTAGGTGAGCTTCGGGCCCTCATCGGCGGCTGTCTGTGATCGACCCATGCTTCTTACCCGCAGGTAACACGCCGGCCGTCCGGCGGTGCCCGGGGACACACCACCGAAACGAGGGGCGCACCGGGGGATGCTTCGCCGCCGGCCGGGTACTCGCGGGCGGTGTCGGAACCCGAGTCCTACGACGCCGGCCCCTACGTCCCGGAAGGCGCCGGGCTGCCCGAGCTGCGCGGCGCCGCCGCCGACTGCCACGGCTGCCCGCTGTACCGCGACGCCACCCAGACTGTGTTCGGCGCCGGCGAGCCGACGGCCCGCCTGGTACTGGTCGGCGAGGAGCCCGGCGACCAGGAGGACCGGCGGGGCGCGCCCTTCGTCGGTCCGGCCGGCCGGGTGCTCGACCGGGCGCTCGCTGACGCCGGCATCGACCCGGACGACGCGTACCTCACCAACGCCGTCAAGCACTTCAAGTTCGCGCCCCGGGGCAAGCGCCGCATCCACAAGCCGCCGACGCTGCGCGAAGCGGCCGCCTGCCGGCCCTGGCTCACCGCCGAACTCCGCCTGATCGAACCCGAGGTGATCGTGGCGCTCGGCGCCACCGCGGGCAAGGCGCTGCTCGGCTCCTCGTTCCGGGTGACCAGGCAGCGCGGAACACGGCTGCCGTGGTCGGGCGAGGGCGCGGACACGGTGGTCGCCACCATCCATCCGTCGGCCGTGCTGCGCGCCGACGACGCGGAGCGCGAGGCCGCCTACGCCGGCCTGGTCGCCGACCTGAAGGTGGCCGCCCGCGCCCTGGCGGGGGCCTGACCACCGGGTTTCCTGTCAGCGGCCGCGTGCCCAGGGCTCGTCCGAGGAGTGAGACACCCCGGGCGCGCGGGCGAGCCCTGTGCCAGAATCCTCGGCGAGGTCACGAGTGACAGCGACCACGGCCCCGGCCCGCTGTCCGGCAACCCTCCGTCGTGGCGGGGTGCCCCGGGTGATGACCGGGTCGCGAGCAGCAGGGCTCGCGGCAAGTGCGGCCCAGAAGGAGCTCCCTCGTGCGAATGCGAATGCGGTAGAGCGTCACGCTCCCCCCTCGTCTTCCTTCCCTTCACCCTCCCCCTTTCTCTCGTTACCCGCCTTCTCGCGCCGACGGCCACCCGCGAGGCCGTCGGGCGCGCCTGCCCACGGAGACGTGCTCATGACCACCAGCTGTGCCCCCGTCGCCCCCAGCACCACCGCCGCCCCCGCCAGCCTCGACGTGCTCAGCGCCGGCGTCCGCGCCCCGCTCGCCAGCGGCGGCGACATCGAGTACGCCGCGCTCGACTACGCGGCGTCCGCGCCCGTGCTGCGCCGCGTCTGGGAGGAGGTGGCCGAGTACGCGCCGTACTACGGCAGCGTGCACCGGGGCACCGGGCACCTCTCGCGGCTCTCCACCCAGCTCTTCGAGCGCAGCCGGGAGACCGTCGCCGGGTTCCTCGACTGTCGCCCGGCCGACCAGGTGGTCTTCACCCGCTCCACCACCGACTCGCTCAACCTGCTGGCCGCCGCACTGCCCGCCGGCACCCGGGTGTTCGTCTTCGAGACCGAGCACCACGCGGCGCTGCTGCCGTGGGCCCGCCACGGCCACCAGGTCACCTACCTCGACGCCCCGCACTCGCCTCGCCACGCCGTCGAGATCGCCGAGTCGGCGCTCGCGGCCCGCCCCGAGGCCGGTGGACCGGCGCTGCTGTGCGTCACCGGCGCCTCCAACGTCACCGGCGAGCTGTGGCCGGTCGCCGAACTCGCCGCCGCCGCACACCGCCACGGGGCCAGGATCGTGCTCGACGCCGCCCAGTTGGCCCCGCACCGGCCGGTCAGCGTGCGGCGACTCGACGTGGACTGGGTGGCGTTCTCCGGTCACAAGCTCTACGCCCCCTTCGGCGCCGGCGTGTTGGCCGGCCGCGCCGACTGGCTCGCCACCGCCGCGCCCTACCTGGCCGGCGGCGGCGCCACCCGCGTCGTCAACCGGCGCGCCGACGGCGGCGTGCACGTCCAGTGGGCCGACGACGAGGCCAGGCACGAGGCCGGCTCGCCCAACGTCATCGGCGCCTTCGCCATCGCCGCCGCCTGCCGTGCCCTCACCGAGGCCGGCCACGAGACGCTGGTCGCCCACGAGCAGGCGCTGCTCGCCCTGCTCCGCGAGGGGCTGGCGGAGATCCCGGCGGTCAGGGAACTGTCCCTGTTCGGGCCGGCGGCGGACCGCGTCGCCGTCTCCTCCTTCACGGTGGCCGGCCACGACAACGGGCAGCTCGCGGTGGAGCTCTCGGAGCGCTTCGGCATCGGCGTGCGCTCCGGGATGTTCTGCGCCCAGCCACTGGTCCGCAGGCTGCTCGGCGCCTCGGCGGAGTCCACCGAGGAGTGCGACGGACCGCTCCAGGCGCTCCGCGTCAGCTTCGGCGCCGGCACCCCTCGGGAGCATGTCACCCGGCTCGTCGACGCGGTTTCAACCCTGGCGGGTTGAAGGCCCCGAAGGGACGGAGTGCGAGGGGCCGACGCGCGGTCTTCCGCGCCGGGACGCCACGGCCCTCCGGTCGGTGGGCGGGCTCGTCTGCCCGGGCGCGCCCGCAGGCCGCGCCCGGGCATCTTCCCCCTGGCCGGCGCGCTCAGCCCTCCCCCGAGGTGTGAGCTGAGCGGCGCCGTCGCACCACAAAGCTAGAAGGTGCGAAACACCCCCACCACCGTGCACGCCGCCCTGCCGCCGCCGGCGACTGGGCACGACGCACCCGGCGCCGGGTCAGGTCGCCCCCGTCGAGCGCAGCGCGTGCACGAGGTCGTGGATCCCGGCCCCGGTGCTCAACAGGTCGCGGCCCAGCAGCCGTTCGGTCACCCTGAGCCGCGCTCGCACCGTGTTCCTGCTGATCCCGAGGCGGTGCGCGGCACGGCGCGCGTCCGCGTTCTCGTCGATCCAGGCCCGCAGGGTCGCGAACAGCTCGCGGTGCTCGGGCCGCCGCAGGGGAGCGAGCAGCGCCGTGGCCCACGCGGTCGCCGCCGGGGTCCGCAGCAGCTCATCCAGCGTCGGGGCCGGTGACCCCCGCCCGTCGCCGGCCGACGACGCGGCGACCGCCAGCGCCAGCGCCAGCGAGGCCCGGGCGCCGACGTCCCGCAGATCGAGGCCGAGCGCGCGCTCGACCTCCCCGAGCCGTGCCGTGACGGTGTTCCGGCCGATGCCGAGCAGCCGCGCCACGCCCGCGCGGGGGAAGCTCAACGCCAGCCGGGTGACGTCGACGGCCTGCCTGGGAACCGTGTCGAGCGGCCGCAGGAAGGCGCGCGCCCAGGCCCGGGCCGCCGGCTGCGGCAGCAGCCGCTCCAACGGGCCCTGGCCCCGGTAACCGGCCACCCGCTCCGGCGTGTTCCGGGCCATGGCCAGCGCGTGCCTGGCCTGGTCGTACGCCTCGGCCGTGGCCCGCGCCGGCTGGGGCGCGCTGAGGCCGAGCGCGTACCCGGGCCGCTCGGCCACCAGGGCGCGCAGCCGGTCGGCGAGTTCGTCGCCCTCGGGCACCAGGCAGATCAGGTGCTCCTCGTACACCGGGCAGCGCACCAGCAGCCCCCTGCCGTGGAAGCCGGCCGCGTCCTGGTAGCGCCTGGTCAGCGAGTCCCGCTCGGCCGGGGGACAGCGCAGCAGCAGGACCCGCAGCGGCCCGGCGTTCAGCACCGGCGGCACGGCACCCGTGGTCAGCCGCCTGGCGAGCGTCGGATCCCCGGCCATCAGCGCCATGAAGACGGCGAGCCGCACCTGGCCCGCCTTGGCGTGGTAGGCGCGCGCCGCGGCCTCCGTGTCCGCGAGGCGGCACAGCAACGCGATCAGCCCGCCGGCCCGCGTCGCGAGCCACGCGGCGTCCCCGCTCCGCGTGGCCGCCCCCGCCACCACCAACACCCGGCGCCGCCGGCCCGGGCCGAGCGCCTCGCACCGCACCCGCACCCCGTCCACCTCGGTGGCCGCGGCCGCCATCTCCCCGCCGGACAACCGCCCGAGCACCGGCCCGAGCGCCTTCGGCAGCGCCACGGGGAACCCGCCGGTCGACGCCTCCACGCCGCCGCCGGGACCGACCAGGGCGACCTCGGCCCCGGTCCGCCGCCCCAGCCACTCCAGCACCTCGCCCACGTCGGGAGCCGCGTCGAGCGCCGCCTGCCGCCCCGCCTCCCGTAACAGCCGCTCCGCCCACTCGACCCGCACCGGCCTCCCCCTTCGCCACGCCGCCGCCCGGGGTCCGCCGGTTCGCGAGGAGGCTGTCCGTCCACCGGTGACAGCGCACAAAGCAAAGGCAAGGAGAGCACACTCCCTGCCACTTTCAACCTATAGCGCACCGGGGGGCTTGCGGCAAGGGCCGGGTCGTGCCGCAGAATCGGCGGCTCACTGCCGTGGAACGGGGAGTTGCGAAGTGCGTGTGTTGCTGACGACATGGGGATCGCGCGGGGACGTCGAGCCGCTGGTGGGGCTGGCGGTGGCGTTGCGGGGGCTCGGTGCGGAGGCGCGGGTGTGCGCGCCGCCGGACGAGGAGTTCGTGGCGCTGCTGGCGCGTGCCGGCGTGGAGCTGGTGCCGTTGGGCCCCGCGG